>JAHFBD010000239.1 GCA_023250175.1 Candidatus Melainabacteria bacterium | reverse complement strand
TTGAAAATGCTTGAAAGACTAAATTAAACAACATTGTTTGAATTCCAAAAATAACTAGCAATAATCCTAATACTACATACCATTGTACAAATTGTAGTTTAAATTCATTTATAAACCATTTAAATACCAAGGTAGAAGATAATATTAATCCAATAAGCAAAATAATGGTGCCAGTAATCATCCCTTTTGTATAAGTAAAATGTTTAAACATAAAATTGATTGTTTTATTAGGGATGAATCTATTTAAACTTGAAAAAAATTTTACAAGTATACCCATCTGAATTGATGAAAATCCTAGTACTGAAAGAGTAAGTCCAAGCAACATAAAGTTTGTACTAAATATAATTGGTCCAATAGTTACATGCCCCTTTACTTGCATAAGTATTAATATCAAGCCTAAAAACAGAAAAAACATTCCTGGTTTTATAATCATTTGATCTGGTACATGAAGCAACATGACTTTTAGATTTATCCAGCCTGCATACCAGGGAGAAAACCATCCAAGACGTAAGTGATGGCTAACACGCCCTTCCTTATCTTTATAAAAATGAATAGGAACTTCTGTGCTCTTTAGCTTTAATAGACTAGCTTTAACAACCATTTCAGATGCATATTCCCAAGACGAGCTTTGAATATCTATTTTCTTAAGAGCTTCATAAGTCATAGCCCTAAGTCCACAATGAATATCTGAATAATTTGTACCTAAAAGAACATTTAGTATCCAGGTAGTTAAAGGATTTCCAAAATATCTATGTAATGCTGGCATGGCACCATTTTCTATAAAACCTTTAATTCTTGTACCCATTACATATTCATAGCCTTCATCAAGCTTTTTAGTAAATTTATCGATTTCTTTAAAGTCATAGGTACAATCTGCATCTCCCATAACCACATATCTGCCTTTTATATTAGGAATCGAGTCTATATAAGCTTGCCCAAGCCCTCTTTTAGGAACTGAAATAACTCTAGCACCTAAACTTTCTGCAATTTTAGGAGAATTATCTATTGAACTATCTGCAATTAATATCTCTCCACTTAGCTTAGCAAGAGATAATCCTTCTTTGATACTACTAATAGTTTCACCTATTGTTTTTTCTTCATTAAGGCATGGAATAACAATACTAACTTGTACTTTGCCATTATTATCTAAAACTTCTTCTTGATTATAAACATCTTTGCCGACTAACATAATTCCTAAAGTACCACAACTTTTTTGTTAATTTAAAACCTACTTCTAATAATCGACTTACTACTTGACAAACCCAAGACTAAGTACTTATAAATTTAACATTAAATAAAGAATTTAGTATCCTCATAAATATATAAGATTTGAAGTAGCAAAACAAAAATATTACTAGTCGTAAGAACAACAACCTAGTCAACAACTCTTAAATAAGATTTTAATTAAGTTGATAATTAGTTAGACTATATGGGACAATAAAAACATACATATTAAAGTTACTTTTTATTTTTTTTACTTGTTAAAATTGTTTTATATAAATTTGGGAAGGAACAGTAATGCGTAATAAATCATATGGAGAAGATTATAAATTATCCCCAGTAGATAAATTTGGTGTTTACTTATCACTAATTAAAATACACTCCATCATTCGAAAGATTAAAGAGCCAATTAATTGTTTAGATCTGGGGTGTGGATACTATGCAAAAACATTGTATACAATTTCATCTTATATAGAAGAAGGTACAGGAGTGGATATATCTATTTGCGAAGATTTAAATAGCATAAAAAATTTGAAACTTATTGAATCTCCAATCGAATCAGCTTTTGACCAATTATCAAGCAACCATTTTAATTTAATTATTATGAATTCTGTTATAGAACATATTTCAGAACCACTTATAATTCTTAGAAAAGTGCAGGAACATCTAGCAGAAAAAGGCATACTTTTTATAAATGTTCCAACATGGCTTGGCAAACCATTTCTAGAGTTCTTTGCTTTCAAACTTGGACTAATTCCTTCAACTGAAATAGATGATCATAAGACTTATTATGACAAAAAAGATTTGTGGCTACTACTTATAAAAGCCGGATTTAAGCCTAGTAAGATAGAAATGAACTATCACAAATTTGGACTAAATCTTTTTTGTAAAATCATAAAGTGACTTGTAGAACCCACGTCCTTACGGACGTGACGCTGCTGCGATGCCTTCCCTAGAACAACCTTAAACGATAAGCCGTTAAAATTCTACCTCATGGGTTTATATAGCTAGTGCTTTACAGACAGTAAAGAAATAATTAAATTATCAAAAACTGTTCTTAGCTATTCAATTATTCTTACTTTATATTGTATGTTACTATTTAACATAGTTCAAAGCTTTATATTATGAATAAACTAAACATAACTCCTAATTCAAGACAATGATTTATGTAATTGGCTCAGGTCCTAGTGGTATATCATGTGCACAAGCACTTCTAAAGCAAGGTCTCGTAGTAACAATGCTTGACTCAGGAATCGAGCTTGAATCACATTTTAAAGAAGCAATAGATACACTTAAAAACAGTAGCCCAGAAGGCTGGGATAAAAATTCTTTAAAAAAAATAAAGCAAAGTGCTTCTGCTAAAGTTAGTGGCACATTTGTAAAAAGCATTTATGGGTCTTTGTTCCCCTATAAAGAAGTTGATAAATATTTTCAAACCCAGGTAGTTAATGCACAACCAAGGATTTCTCTGGCTAAAGGAGGACTTAGTAATGTATGGGGTGCTGCTGTTCTACCTTTTATTGATGAAGATATTACTGATTGGCCTATATCAATAAAAGATTTAATTCCTCATTATGAATCTATATTCTCTTTTATGGATCTAGCAGCTATCAATGATGATTTAGCAACCAAATTTCCATTATATACACAGAGAAACCACCCGTTACAACCAAGTAATCAATCGGTATCTTTTATGAATGATCTATTACAAAATAAATCTGTTTTAAATTCCAATGGCTTTTTATTTGGAAATTCTCGTCTAGCAATACGTTCTTATAATTTACCAAACAAGCCTGGTTGCATTTATTGTGGTTTATGTCTCTATGGATGTCCTCACGAGTTAATTTATAATTCAGCTTTTACTCTAAATGAATTAATACAACATGAAAACTTTCATTATATTAAGGATATTATAGTTCAAAGAATTTCTGAAACAAATATAGGTATATCAATAGCTGCAATTTCAAGACATACTGGCGAGCTAATAACATTTCGTGGAGACAGAGTTTACTTAGCATGCGGAGTAATACCAACAGCAAAAATCATGCTTGAATCACTTGAAGCATATGATAAAGAGTTAATAATAAAAGACAGTCAATGGTTCATGATCCCACTAATGAGATATAAGAATACTCAAGATGTTGCTGACGAAAAACTATATACACTTTCACAAATGTTTATTGAACTGTTTGATTC
>JAHFBD010000238.1 GCA_023250175.1 Candidatus Melainabacteria bacterium | reverse complement strand
ACAAAATATTACAGAAAGTACGATTAGAAAATTAAGAGAAAAGCATGGAATATTTCCTGTTTATAAAATGGTGGATACTTGTGCTGGAGAATTTGAAGCTTTTACGCCATATTATTACTCAACTTATGAAAGTGAAACAGAGGTAAAAGCATCTTCTAGAACAAAGGTAATGATATTAGGCGGAGGACCAAATAGAATTGGGCAAGGGATAGAGTTTGATTATTGTTGTGTTCATGCAGCTTTTGGGTTAAAAGAAGATGGTTATGAAACCATAATGGTTAATTCAAATCCTGAAACAGTTTCAACCGATTACAATGTATCTGATCATTTATATTTTGAACCTTTAACATGTGAAGATGTTTTTAATATTTATAATGTAGAAAAACCAAAAGGTGTAATTGTACAGTTTGGTGGGCAGACACCTTTAAATATTGCAAAGTCTTTAGAAGAACTTGGGGTAAATATTCTTGGTACAAAGGTCAGAAGTATCCAATTAGCAGAAGATAGAAAACTCTTCAGTGAAGTAATAAAGAAGCTGAAACTAAATCAACCAATTTCACATTCAGCATATTCAGTATCTGAATCTATAAATATAGCTAAGCAGTTAGGTTTTCCGCTTCTAGTTCGACCAAGTTTTGTCTTGGGTGGTAGAGCTATGGAAATTTTTTATAGTTTATCTGAGATGGAAAACTTTATTCAAAAAGTCTTTGAAGTTGAACCAGAACATCCTGTTTTAATCGATACGTTTTTAGAAAATGCAATTGAAATTGATGTGGATGCTGTAGCAGATGGGCATGATGTTGTGATTTGTGGAATTATGGAGCATATTGAACAGGCAGGTGTTCATAGTGGTGATAGTGCATGTATCCTTCCACCTCAGGATATTTCAGCCAAGCAGATAGATGCTATTAAAGATGCGACTATTAAACTGGCGCATGAACTTGAAGTGATAGGTTTAATGAATATTCAGTTTGCTATTAAAGATGAAGTCTTATATGTTTTAGAAGTAAATCCTAGAGCAAGTCGTACCATTCCTTTTGTGTCTAAAGCTACTGGTGTTTCATGGGCAAAAGCAGCTAGTAAAATTATGCTGGGTAAAACTATTAAAGAATTAGGGTTAAAAGAAATAATTCCTCCATATATTTCAGTAAAAGAGGTTGTGTTGCCTTTTAGTAAATTCCCTGGTTCAGATATAATTCTAGGACCTGAGATGAAATCCACTGGTGAAGTTATGGGAATTAGTAAAGAATTTTCTGTTTCATATGGAAAATCACAAATTGCTGCAAGTCAGCTTCTTCCTATAAGTGGAAATGTTTTTATTAGCGTAAATGATAAAGATAAAAACGGGATTATATCTTCAGCAAAACAGTTATATGATTTAGGGCTTGGAATCTACTGTACTAGTGGGACTGCACAAGTTTTGAGAGGTCATGGTCTTGATGTTAAAGAAGTGAAGAAAGTCTATGAAGGCAGACCAAATATTGTAGATCATATGAAAAACAAAGAAGTGCAACTTATAATTAATACACCAATAGGTAGGGATGCAATAGAGGATGATAAATATATAAGACAAACGGCTATTCGGTACTCCATTCCTGTTGTAACCACAATAAGAGGTGCAAAAGCAACAGCACTTGCAATTAAAGCAATGAAAGCAGGTTTGGTTAGTGTTAAGTCTTTGCAGGAGTATTATAAAACTGTAAGTGTTAAGTGTTAGTTCTTAGGTATTCTAAGATTGCTTTTCTCATCACATCAATAGGAGCAATATCTTGTTCAAGCCAGATATTCAATGAAGCTGCTCCTTGTAAGACAAGCATATCAACACCATTTAAAGTTTGCTTATTTAGTGATTTTGCATCTTTTAAAAGTATTGTTTCTAAAGGATTATAAATAATATCATAGACCAGAGACTCATTTGGTAAGTGAATAAGCTTGTCTTTTTCAATTGAAGACTCTTTTATGTTTGGATACATGCCAATAGGGATAGTGTTTACAAGCATAGAAATGTTTTTTAAATTAATATTAGAGATTAAATCTACAGATATTTCTGTCTGTTTTCTTAAGATGTCTTTTTTTTGATTGCAAAACAGTGAAAAGCCTAAAAGTTTGTTTTTATCTCTTCCATAGATAGTTAATGATTTAACATTGTTTTTAATAAGTGCAATGACTATGGCACAAGCAGCTCCACCATTACCAACAATGGCAACATTACTACCTTGTAGCTTCTCTTGTATATTTAAAGGAATTGCATTCCAAAAGCCGACGATATCAGTATTGTCACCGATAGATTTTCCGTTCTTAATAGTGATAGTGTTTACTGCACCAATAAGCTGAGCTGTTTCTGTTAATTCATCTAAGTATTTAATAATAGTTATTTTGTGAGGCATTGTTACATTAAGCCCTATAATGCCAGATTTTTTTAAATCGGTAAATTCTTTATCTAATTGTTCAGGGTTTATGCCATAAGAATTATATTCACCTTTAATATTTAAATGTTTTAATGCAGCAGTTTGCATTATAGATGATAATGAATGTCCGGTTGGTGAGCGTAAAATACCTAGTTTTAGCATTAGATATGAATTGTTTCTAATATTTTTTTGATCTCTTCCCTGTCGTCAAAATGAATTGTTTTATCCTTTAGTATTTGATAGTCTTCATGTCCTTTTCCAGCAAAAACTATAACATCATTTTCATTAGCTTTTGATATTGTTGTTTGAATGGCACTTCCCCTATCTGGTTCTACTATTATATTTGATGTGTTATTAATGCCGCTTAAAATATCACTTATGATTTGTTTGGGGTCTTCTGAACGTGGATTGTCAGAGGTAACTACTACGATATCAGAATATTGTTCAGCAATTTTACCCATTTTAGGCCTTTTAGTAGGATCTCTATCACCGCCACAACCAAACATACAAAGAAGCCTGCTCTTTTTGTTTTGATTATTTCTCTTTTCTGTAATTAGCCTTGCTGCTTTTAAAATATTTTCAAGTCCATCTGGAGTATGTGCATAATCTACAATACAAAGAGGAATTGGTGATCCGTTTTTTGCTTGAATGATTTGGAATCTGCCAGGAACTTCATTAGCTGTAGAAATAGCACGAGTAATAGTATTTGTTTCAATACCTTCGGCAAATGAAACGGTTATACTGGCTAGTATATTGTATACATTAAACATACCATTTAATTTAGATGTGATTTTATGGTTTCCACTTGGTGAGGATAAAATAAACGATATACCACTTGATTCAAATGTTATATCTTTGGCTTGAAAGTCAGCAGTGTTATTAATTCCATAGCTTAGTACTTTCACTGTATTTTTATCTATTGCTTTTGCAAATTCATTGTATAAATCATCATCTTTATTTAAAACTACATATTTGTTTTTATGAGAAGAAGAGTTTAACATCTCAAATAATTTTCTT
>JAHFBD010000054.1 GCA_023250175.1 Candidatus Melainabacteria bacterium | reverse complement strand
TATTAATATAGCCATCAACCCTAATGCTGGTTTCTTTAATACTTTAGGATAGTTTATTTTATCTACCGGTTGTCAAACCTTCTTTTTCTTTAGATGGGTGCCCGCCACCCCAAAGGGTACCAAACGTATGCAAAACTCCAGGAAAGATTGCAGCCATGCTTTCTTTAACACCACCACGAGACCCAGGAAGATTAATAATTATTGTTTTCCCTCTAATTCCTGTTTTTCCACGAGATAACATTGCATAAGGTGTCCTATCTTGTCCATAGGAACGCATGGCTTCACTAATTCCTGGGGCTTCACGCTCAATCAATTTATTCATAACTTCAGGCATACTGTCACGAGGTCCAAAACCAGTCCCTCCAGTAGTCATAACTAAATCTATTTTCTTTTTATCACAATAGTCTAATAAAGTTTTTTCAATTTCATCCATATCATCTGAAACAATTTTATAATCAGTAACTTCAACTCCTTGTTCTTTTAATCTTTCTACAATTATCTTCCCTGACAGATCTTCTTTCTTTCCTTGGCTAATTGAATCTGAAGCAACAAGAACTGCTGATTTAATAGGGATTTTATAAATCTCTTTAAAATCAGATTTTCCACCTTTCTTTTCTACTAACTTAATATTAGAAATTATCATAGACTCATCAAGCATTTTTAACATGTCATAAATAGTAAGAACAGCAATAGAACAAGCAGTCAGCGCTTCCATTTCAACACCTGTTTTGTGAATTGCTTTAACAGTAACCGTTACATAAATAGAGTCTTCATTCAAAATAAAATCAACATTAACAAAGTCAATAGGAATATTATGGCAATATGGAATAAGTTGAGTTGTGTTTTTAGCTGCCTGAATTGCAGCAATTTTACTGACTTCAAGAGGATTCCCTTTTGGAACCGTTCCTTCTTTAATACATAAAATTGTTTTTGGGCTAACCTGAAGCATTGCTTCAGCAGTTGCAGTACGTAATGTTTTTATTTTTTTTGATATATCTTTCATTGTTTTTTTTTGCTTCAGACAAGCTGAAGCTTTTCTCCTTTACTTACTTTCACTCGATCGGTTTTGGTGAATAAATCACACAAAACCTTCTATTATAAAGCTAAACTTTCCTAAACTTTATCCTCCTATTTGTATCATGGGTTGATTTTCATGCTGTTTTAGATCTTGCATGTGTGGATGTCCTTCTTTTTTTTCATAAATAACACCAAGTATTGTTTCTTTAATTATTTCATCATTAACACCAGATCTCAACATGTCTCTCAGACTTAGCTCAGGCTGATAAAAAAGACATGATTTAAGTAACCCGTCAGCAGTAATCCTAACTCTATTACAAGTGCCACAAAAACTATCTGACATAGAAGTAATAAAGCTAACCGAGCCCAAAAAACCTGGAATTAAAAAGTCTTTAGCAACATTGTTAGATTGGTTTAAAACAGGAATTAAATCATACTTGCTTTGTATCTTTTCTCTAATATCAAAATAAGAAACAAGTTTTGAAACTCCCCATCCGTTGTCTGTAAACGGCATATATTCAATAAAACGAATGTTAATAGGTTTATCTTTTACAAAATCCACGAAATCAAGGATTTCATCATCATTGAAATTTTTCATTACAACAACATTAACTTTTAAAGGATTAAAACCTGCATGAAGAGAAGCATTCAAACCTTCTATAACATCGTTAAAATTATCTCTAAATGTAACTTCCCGAAATCGTTTTTCTTTTAAGGTGTCAAGGCTAATGTTTAATACTTTTAGTCCCGCTCTTTTATAAATGCTCACTTTATCTTTTAATAAAATTCCATTTGATGTCATAGCAAGAGTTTCAAGCCCTGAAAGTCTAGCTAATCCTTCTATAAGATTTTCAAGATCTTTTCTTACAGTAGGCTCACCACCAGTAATTCGAATTTTTTTAATTCCAAGCTCAGTAAAGATTTTTGCAAGCCTAATAATTTCCTCAAAAGTAAGAATATCTTCTTTTTGTTTCCATTCAATTCCTTCTTTTGGCATACAATATGTGCATCTAAGATTACACCTATCAGTAACTGAAATTCGCAAATAAGTATGTATTCTGCCATAGCGATCAATAAGTTTATTCATTGCTTTCCTGCATTTAATTCTTTTAAGTCTTGAGGAGTATTTATATTCTGTAAAAAAGTTTTTTCATTTTGATCTATTGGTATCCAAGTAACATCAGAATATGACCGAATCATCTCATGCATTGCTGTTAAACCTTTTTGAATTGATTGCTGCACATGAGAAAGTAGTGCTGAAGGATAGATTCCAGGAAAAGGATTTACAGTATGAAAGCTTTCAGAAGTAAACAATCTCACATTTGAGGATGGGGTACTTTTTATAAGCTTTTGTACTAATTCAATAGTTAAAAGAGGCTGATCACATGCAATTACTAAATACTCAGAATCTAACCCACTTCTTAAAATAGTTTCAAGACCACCTAAAGGACCACTACCAGGATTATGATCTGGAACAATTTTAATATCTTTTCTTAATTTAATATTCACTCCTTTAGGTTCACCAACAATTAAAACCTCTCTACAAGATTTAGAAAGAACATCAATTAAATGTTCCATCATTGATCTACCATCCCAAAGCAATACACCTTCTTTAGGTTCTCCCATGCGTTTGCTTTGACCACCAGCAAGTATTACACCTAAATGAGTCCACTTTAAATTATCAATTTTATTCGATTGCATATCTTTTTCTACCTATCGCTCGTTTCGCACTAATGCTCAACTCGCTCTTCCTTACATGGCGCTTTTTGGTGAATGAATCACACAAAAAGCTTATTTATGATCTTATACATTATAGCTAGGCAATAACTATTTTATCTCAATTTAGAGTTCATACCAAAGATTGAAGTAAAAATTAATAAAACAAGGTTTAATTAGTAGGTTATAGATTTTATTTAGATTTGACACGAGTCCAAATGACTAAAAAACTATCAATTTATTTAATCAGACCATCAAAGTACGATGATGATGGTTATGTTATACGCCACTTACGAGGTGTATTACCAAGCAATACATTAGCCTGCATGTATGGATTAACTTTAGATGTTAAAGATCGTAAGGTATTGGGGGAAGATTTAAACTGGCATATTGAATTAATTGATGAAACTGTTCAAAAGGTAAATGTTAGAGAAATTATAAAAAGAAGTTCTAAAAAAGATAACAAATCCATTGTTTGTCTTGTTGGTGTTCAATCAAATCAATTTGCAAGAGCATCAGATCTTGCAATAGAATTTAGGAAAAATAATATAACTGTATTAATTGGAGGATTTCATATTAGTGGCTCTCTTTGTATGTATCCTAATCCTCCCCTAGAAATAAAAAGGTTAATTAATGAGGGGGTAACTGTAATTGCTGGTGAAGCCGAGGGTAAATGGGAAGGGATTTTACAGGATGCTCTTCAAAACAAATTAAAACCAATATATAATTTTCTTTGCGAACCACCAGATATCCAATTCACTCCATTACCCCATACAAATAAAGAGTATTTAAAACGTTTTATTTCTTCCAACTATACGACTCTTGATTGCGGTCGTGGTTGTCCATTTAGTTGCTCCTTTTGTACAGTAATTAATGTTCATGGACGCATGATGCGTTTTCGCGATGTTGGCAAAATTATAGACTTACTCAAAGAAAATTATTACAAGAATAAGATACTGTTTTACTTTTTTACAGACGATAATTTTTCTAGGAATAAAAATTGGGAAGCAATTTTTGATGGGCTGATACAGCTTCGCAACAAGGAAAAAATACCGATCGAATTCATGATTCAGGTAGATACCCAGTCATATAAAATCCCACGCTTTATAGAAAAAGCAAACTTAGCTGGTTGTAAGCATGTATTTATTGGAATGGAAAGTTTAAATCCTAAGAATCTTCAATCAGTAGGAAAAAAACACAATCATGTGGAAGAATTTAAAGAGTTAATTTCTACATATAGAAAATATAATATAGATACGCACATTGCTTATATCATTGGCTTTCCATTTGATACAACGAAGTCTGTTCATGAAGATATAGAATTTTTAAAATCTGAACTAGGTCCAGAACAAGCATCTTTTTTTATCATGACACCACTTCCTGGATCGGAAGATCATACTCAACTTAAACAAAACAATACCTGGGTTGACTCAGATCTTAATAAGTATGATTCATTTCATGTCACAATGCAGCATCAGCATATGACCAATAATGAATTAATGTCTGCATACAAAAATGCATGGGCTTCATTTTATTCATCTAACAATATGATAGAAATTTTAAAACGTGTTTCCAGAGAAAACTATTGGGAAGTCTTTATGAAATGCTTATTTTATAAAAACTCTATCTTTATAGAGAATGGGCATCCAATGCTAGAAGGAATTATCAGGTTAAAAGATAGACTACAACGTCGTCCCGGATATAAAATTGATACTCCATTAAGACATTTTATAAAACAAATAAAAGACAATTTTCATAAAATGAAGCTTTGGACAAAGCTTATATTTGAAATGGAAGAGGTTTGGCTTCAAACAAGACAGAGGAGTATACTTGAACAAATAGTTATTGAAAAAATACAAAAGTATTGGAAAGCTCCAAAACAATGGAGAGAATTAAGACTTCAAGAATTAAAATCTGTATATTGCAGTGCCATTTTAGACATTATGAAATCAACTTCTAATATAGGTCAAGGGAAAAGACTTATTATCCCTTCTTGTTTTTGCTTGTGGTTAAGAAAATATAATGTTTTTTCACAATCTTTGACATATTCTAGAAAGCCTTTTATACACTTTTGGAAGACAACTAAAAGACAAATTATAAGTATGCAAATTTCTTATATAAGTATCCGTGAACTTATCTCAACGATGATACAAGAGAGTTTACTTTTTATAAATTTCTTGTGTTTCTTTCTGTCCTGGTTAGTACCTCATTTGTTTCGTAATATATTTAGTAGACGATTAGAGCCTGTATAAATAAGGAGACATTATGCAAGAAACAAGTATAAAAAAGTATTTTGAAGATGATCACAATCGGTTAGATGAACTGTTTACTAATTTCCAGAAATACAAAAAGCAAGACTTTGCTAAAGCAAAGGAATATTTTAAAGAATTTAAATTTGGATTACAAAGGCACATTGTATGGGAAGAAGAAATCTTGTTTCCAATCTTTGAAGAGAAAAGTGGAATATCTCAAGGGGGACCAACCTTTGTAATGAGAACAGAACACAAACAAATTGGAGAATATTTAGAACTGATTCACAAAAAAGTACAAATTCAAGATACAAACAGTGATAAAGATGAAGAAATGCTTTTATCAACTTTATCAAAGCATAATATAAAAGAAGAAAACATTCTCTATCCTGCCATAGATAATATGGTTACTGATGAGGAGAGAGCCTCCGCATTTAACCAAATGAGTTGTTTACCGGAAGAAAGATACAAAAAATGTTGTAGTCATAGTTAGAACATATCAAGTGAAAACCTTTTTTCATTGAATCTTTATCAATTTTATCAATATAATCCCTACGAAGAAAATGATAGATGGGATGTTTGTTTAAGACTTTTCGCCATTTCAATTAAAATACAATCATCTTTGGGGCATCTTTCATTTGGACAAAAGTCACTAATTTTTGCTATATCAGAAGAAGAAATAACTCCAACTAATTTATCATTTTGTACAACCAGCAACCGTCTAACTCCACAAATACTCATAAAGTGCATTGCATCAGAGCAAGGCATACTAGAAACCAATCTATATGGATTTTTTGTCATACACTCCCTAACCAGGGTTTTACAAATATCTTTTTTAAGAGCATTACAACGAATCACAATGTCATGATCAGTTAGTGTACCAATTAATGTATTATCTCTTTTTATTACTGGCAATAGCCCAACATTTTTTGTCTTCATTAACACCGATGCATCATACACGTTTTTATCTTCGACAACAGCAATGACATCGGTTTGCATTATTTCTCCAACTGTAAATTCTCTTGAGTCTAAAATCATGTTCCTCACCTTCTCTCAAATTTATCAAGACTGTATCAAAAGTTTATCCCCCATAGGTATACCTTGATATGATAAGCCCGCACCTTATCCTTTAGAAGGATGCCGGGTTCATCCTAAAGAATGATTATGAGTTGGTTTTTATAAAATACTTTTATTTTGCAGGTTTTACTTTTACTTTAAATACATTTGAAACCTGTTTATCCGGGTTTGCTATTTGAAAGGTATGTTTTCCTGCTTTATCAAAAGTAACAATTACATCAATTTGTTTTGGACTAACAAAAGTTTGTTTACTTTGTATGTCAACGCCGTCTATACGAACAACACTATCAGCAGAAAAATTAGCACCTAAAATTATCGTTTTTGTTTCCTGCCCAAGAATATATACAGAAGGCTTAACTCTATTAATTCTAGGACTTAGTATTTTTAAAAGATCAAACAATTCAGGAAATTTTTCCCTAAGATCATTTGTTATAATTCCACCATTTGCTTCAAAAGCTTTTCCAAAAGGATTTCTAGGTCCACCACCACTTGGGGATTCATGACACACACTACACATACTTTTCATCGCAGGTTTAGCAAATTTATCACTATTAAATATATCCATATCATGTGGATGGCTATAAGCATTTAATTGACAAGAAAATAAAATTAATAACAGAACCAATAAACAAGTTTTACTTTTCACAATTTACTCTCCTTATAAAGTTAACAAATAATCAACCAATATTTTTATCTGACTATTTTGAATTGGGATTTTATATTTAGTTTTCATTAAACCAATTATCTTCTCTAATTGTTCAGGTGTTTTTTTCTTACCAATGCCTTTTAAAGTTGGTATAACCTTATCCCCATCATCGCTAATTTCATTAAACTCACTATCCCACCTTCCTGCACTACCACCACCTGGGTGACAAGTATTGCAAGAACCATAAGGACCTTTTATCTTAGAGTAAAGATCTTTACCAGGTAATTGATTTTCGGCAAAACAATAAGAATTAACAGCAGAACAAATAATTGATAAAAGAATCAAAGCTATAAAACATATGTTTTTCATAAAGCTAATTCTATTATTTATTTGACTCATTAAGAGAAAATTGTAATGGAAGCTCAGAACTGTTTGGAAGTTTGTACTTTATATATGCAAATCCTGTTGATTGATGACATCCATTACAACCATCAAGTGCCGGCTTAAAAGAACGTTTAAAAGCAACAAAACTCTTCTTATTGATTGCATCTTGCAAGGTTCCTTCCTTGGGATTTTCTGCACTTCCAAGAAAGGTTTCTTCAAAACTAACTAAAGCATCTTTTCTCTTTGGTCTAGTTATCTCTCCAACTTCTTGAGCTTCACGTAATTCTTTTAATTCATAATTTGCTAAATCCCAATTCCCTGCCCGTGCAGCATAAAAAATAGCAGTAAATCGCCTGCCCATCTCTTGCATTATTACTCCTAATCCAGGCTGAATATCACTTAAAACTTTTATTTTGTCATCAGTAAAATTTGCATCACCATAACTATTTATCCATGTTTGAACTTGTGTATAAGCTTCTTGTGTCTGAGCTAAAAGCGGCTGCCAGTTTGTAATAAAATAGCCACCAATTTGTACAACAAATAAGAACAAGAAAACTACAATTACCCTTTTAAACATTTGAAACATTTTTGTTTCTCCTTTTCATTGAATATATTTAACTGATTTCATATTTAATATTTTTCTACAACTATGCTAACCACTAAGTTACCTATTTACTCTATAAAAACAATCCTCCTTCAGGCTAACCAAAAGTATGATTTGAAGGATTGTTCAGGTTAGAGAATCTAAATTGCTATAACAACAAACAAATACCGTATCTAAAGAAACTATTAAATTTGCTTCTCTTGGTTAAGAAATCATTTACTTAAGTCTGATTTTTTTAGTATAAATAAAAAGAATAGAAATTTATCTTAGGAGGAGAATTATAAAAATGTTTATCTTATCAACATTACCAATTGGATTAAGAAACCTCTCCACTATTGGTACCATTAAAACAAAAGACAAGAATAAAATAATTTGTGACTATCACACTGTATCCTCAATTGGAGGACAATCTTTACCCTTAGCATGTAGGATTGTATTTGACAAAGGGACTGGTAAGCCAATATTAGGATATATAGTTTCTCCAACTGTTAAAGGAAAAATTAAACCTCTTGAAAGTGATGATGTTTTAGTATATGGCTTTCCATCTGAAATAACTCTTAGCGGGCACAAAGAGCCTTGTCAACAATATGGTTTTCCGCAACAAATAAAGGTAAAAGCCAATTTAGATTTTGATACCGGCAATCTTTATAATATTCAAAGATTTAATTTAGAAAAACCAACAATGTGGGAAGGTGCAGGTAAGTGGGTTTCTGCGGAATCAGGACAAGATGATCCCCGTAGTCAATATGAAGTCCCACTATTAGTTGCTCATTGTAGAGCTTATGTTGAAGCAGCTACCGATATCATTGCACGCAGAGTCGGCACACAACAGGCAGATGCAATTATAAACCCACCTAATTAGTTTCTTATTTCCTATTCTTCATAATTTTTATAATTTGGAACCAGCCAATATACTCATCTACAACAATAATATTGATAACAACTATATTCACAAATCTTCCAGTTAGAGTAGAATCTAGAGATATCAGAAGGCTTAACGAGTAAAAAAGACAAAGATAAATGAACAAACAAATTTTAGTAATTGATGATGAGGAAGCTGTAAGAAAATCATTTCAGCTTGCTCTTGAAGATTCTGGTTATATAGTTGAAACTGCTGACTGTGGAAACACTGGAATAAGTAAATTTAAAAGGACTAAATATGATCTCATTTTTTTAGATTTAAAGATGCCCGACAAAAATGGAGCTGATGTATTAAGAGAAATTAGAGAGATTAATAAAACTATACCTATATATATTGTAACGGCATTTCATGAAGAATTCCTTGACAAGCTAGAAAGTGCTAGAAAGGACAATCTACATTTTGAACTAATGCAAAAACCACTAGGCATGGAAGAGATTAATTTAATCGTTAACTCTATATTGAAAGATTCACTGGGGTCTTAAAATGACTAATCCAATAAAACTAAGCTTATTTGTTGCAAGCAAGGATAGCCCAACAACAACTATCCAAATTACTACTATAAAAGATTTATTAAACTCATCTAAAGAAAAAAATTATACATTTAATATATATGAACTCTTTGAAGACTGGCAAAAAGCACGAGATATAAGAATTCTTGCAACTCCTACTTTAATTAAAGAAACTGCAAACGGTGAATCCCGGCTTATTGGTAACTTATTAAATAAAAATGATTTATTAAATTTCCTTTCAATTGAATAAATATTCATTTCAACTGACAATTGGTACACTAAGTTTAAATTCTGTACCTTTATTAGGAGTACTATTACAAGTAATATCTCCTCCATATGACTGTATTATATTTTTACAAATGGATAATCCTAATCCTGTTCCTTTCCCTGATGGTTTTGTAGTAAAAAACGGATCAAATATTTTTTTCATTGTTTTTTTATCAATACCTGGACCATTATCAATAATATTTATGTTTATATATTTTTCTGTTCTAGTTGATGTGATTTCTATTATCTTTTTTTCACTTTTGCTTAAAGCTAAAGCATCTAGTGAATTTACAATTATATTCATAAGTATTTGTTCTAATTTATCCGAACATATAGTAGTAGGTGGTAAATTATTTATAGCTTTTCTTACAATCTCAATTTTTTCAATATCTGTTCTGTATTTAAGCAGGCTTAAAACTCTTTCTAGAACCTCGTTATAATCAGTTGAGCTAACTTCTATATCTTCACTGCAATCTTTCCTGGAGATTATAAGGAGATTTTTTATGATTTTTATACATCTATTTAATTCACGAATAGAATCATCCAATACAGAGTGGAGATTGCTTTCCAGTGGAATCTTCTTTTTACAATACTGCGTATAATTCAGAATACCCATTAAAGGATTATTTAACTCATGTGCAATACCAGCAGCAAGCGTTCCCATCGTACTTAATTTTTCTACTTGAATAAGTTGTTCTTGTGTATCTTGAAGAGAGTTAATTGTATTTGTTAGTTCTTTAGCTTGCTCTTCAACCGTAGCTTGCCTTAATGCAATTCCCCACATCTCTTTTATACTTTGATTAATAGAGATGATAAGGAAGATATCTTCAAAGATCACCCATGCTGCATGTTCAAGCCATCTATATGGACTCGTTGTTATCACTCCAAACACTGATTGAGGCCAAAAAACACCTCTTATAAAATGCTCTATAGCTATAACAATAGAAGCTGTAATTAATACTTTCCAATCCCTATAAAATGCAAGAAAAGCCAATGAACCAAAGACATGAAAGTGAGTCTCAATTCTTCCTCCTGTTAAGTGGATTAATAAAGCAGAATATAACATCTGAGTAAAAGCAACTACATGTCTTGTAATTGTTTTACCAGGTTGAGTTTTAATTAAATATAGTGGATATGAAATAAGTGCGCCACCTAAAATAATAGATGCAAAAACATGTAAATGAATCTTACTATATCCACCATCCCAGGTAAGTGGTGAAATCACAAGTGAAAACACAACACCAATTGCCCACTGTAAAACTAATAATATTGCAAACATGTGATCTACACGATTATAAATATTATATTTATGCTTTGCCAAAAAATTATGTGCTGAGAGAATCTCCTTTTTATTAGCTTGGGCTAACGGTACATCAATAATATCTTTTTGTATTTCTTCAATTGTAGATTTAAAAAATGATTTTTCCATTGTAATTATTTCCGCTTTGCAATTGGTGTTGAGCCTTTATATAATGAACACCCAAAGACAAATGTTTTTGGCTTATTTGTTTTTCCATCTTTTAATAAGGATAAAATCGAATTCCTTCCGGCATTATCACCAGAATGCCCACGAGAGCCTGTTATTCCCCCATTAAACAATAACTTCCCCTGATTACTATATAATAACGTTTGCCCAGAAGTACTTACCTTAAAAAGATTAGCCTCATTCCCATTTTCATCAACGATTAATTTAACCCCAGAAATTGAGGAGGCATTTTTCCATATATTAGTCTTAATCCACTCATTAGTAAATTCTTCAGGCTTAAAGAATACAATATATGTTTTTATTTTCTTTCTACATTGCGTAAGGAGAAGCTCTAATTCCCCTACGGTAGCACTTGTACATGGACAATGTGGATGAACAAATAAAACCAACGTAGAAGTATTCATAGCTGGAATCATAATACTTTTTATTGGCCATTTTTTTGGTGGGTTTCCCGCATTCCCAGGTCGGTTTTCATATTGTATAAGAATTCCAATCCCAATAAAAACTATCATAAGCCAAACTGTTCCGAAAAAGTATATTGAAGAATTCTTTCTTTCTACTTTAGTTTCTTTACTCACATAAAATTTATACCTACATTCAAAGTCATTAACTCAGCGTTATCATTAACAGTCTTATAGAAATAGCCC
>JAHFBD010000053.1 GCA_023250175.1 Candidatus Melainabacteria bacterium | reverse complement strand
CATTCGCAAGTTTGAGGGCGTTTATAATTTCTTTGTCTGCTGCTGCTGGATTACCATATGCTACGTTTTCCTTGATGGTTGAGGAGAACAATTCATTTTCCTGAAAAACGAGTGCAATATTTTGTCTGATGAAATGATAATCATGTTCGCTGTATGGTGTATTGTTTAACATGATCCTACCGCTTGATGGATTGTAAAATTTAAGCAGTAAGTTGACGATCGTTGATTTCCCCGCGCCACTGTGTCCGACCAATGCAACGCTTTGTCCATTTTTGATCGTAAATGATACTTCTTTAAGTACGTCATTTGATTTTTCGTAATTAAATGACACTTGGTCAAATGCAAGTACTGGATTAGCAAGCTTCTTTGCCGTAACTTGCTTACGATAATTTTCAACCGTCTCAAGTCCCAGCACTTCAAAGTATTCTTTGGAGCCACTTTCTGCTGTCTGAATTTGTGTCAAAATAAATGACATCGCAAAGAGAGGAATACGAGCTTGGTTAAATAATTGCAGAATAAGTACCATTTCTCCAATGGTCAGACCCCCTTGAAAGGTGTTGTAAAAGACCAAGATGTTTACTGCAAACAAAATGATATTAAGCGACAATCCACGGAAAAAATCAAAGATGTGATATGTTTTACTTTGTTTGGCATAAATGTCATTACTTTCAGAAAGGCTGTTACTGATAAAGCTATATTCATTGGCTTCATTGGTAAAGCCTTTAACCAAAGGCATGTTTGCGATTACTTCTTGCATGCGTCCACGCATTTTGTCTTCAATCTTGTTCTTCTTTACTTCTTCTTTACCCCATTGAACAGTTGAGTAATAGCTTAAAAGAAGGTAGATAGGGAAGAGGATAAAAGTAAATATAGCAATCGGCCAGTTATAGTAGGCGAGGACACCAATGGTAAAGATACTTTGCACAAAGGTTGGCAAGATGAAGTTGGTTGCTGAATTAAGGAATCCTCGGATAGTGACAATACCACGATTCAGCTGATTAATTACTTTGCCTGAAATTTCAGAATCAAAGTAGGATTGTGGCAAACGAAGCACTTTGTCATAAAACTTTTCGGTGAGGAATTTTTGCAGTCTTCCCGCGAAGTGATCACCAAGTCTGTTTGAAACAACCGTTGCGACAAGAGATAAGAAGCTGACACAAAACGCGGCAATGATCAGTGTAATCAGTATCTGAATATCGCCACCTTTGTCTTGTACTTTCAGGGTGATTTGGTCAACGATGAACTTAAGGAGAATTGCGGCAAAGATTTGCAAGAGGGAGGAAGCAACGATAAGACAAGCAATCAGAATTGCCAATGGATGCAATGGTTTTGAGATGAGAATGATACGAAAAATATTTTTCATATATCTATTGTATCATGCAAATGCGAGGTTATTCATATATAGAAGTTTGACCGACTATCGAAGTAGGGGAAGAGTATCCTCGGTGTCAAGTAAATGCTGTCTGCGAACTTGTGTAGAGCTCGATTTTCAGCTATAATAAGAGCTGTTTAGACGGCCCCATCGTCTAGCGGCCTAGGACGTCGGGCTTTCATCCCGAAAATCACCGGTTCGATTCCGGTTGGGGTCACTTATAGGAATTTACTTGTTAGCATGGACAAAAGAGTAAGTATCCTAACCTCATATTGAAGCTAAGCTCATGCTAGCTATGCTTCCAGAAGACAAGCAAATTAAAGGTAAAAGCCTTAAAGAGGTTCTTTTGTCGTACTCTACAGGTGATTTTAACAAAACTCAGCTTTCTAATAAAAGCAAGAAAGATAGAAGGTTATTTTGTGCTGGTTTAGAAGAATTCTTTAAGAAAGAAGGCTGGTCATTTAATGAGCAAACAGCTCGTAAGTGGGTAATGAGTAAGCATACGAGACAGGACGGTTCACAGGCAAGCCTAGGGAGCCAGAGAAGGTATGTGGCACAGCTAAGAGCTTTTAATAACTTCTGTATTCAGCGAGGTTATTTAGCAGTTAATTTCTGCCAATGGATTGCCAAACCTTCTGAGGCATTAACTATAAAAGAAATTCCTGATTTAAGTGATGAAATTGTCTTTAAGGCAATGATTTTAGGAACAACTCAAAGTAAGGGTGACAGAAGCAGAAGTATATTCATTAAACAAGAATCTTATGATTCAATGATGTTTTACCGATTCACATCAAGAAGAAGTGGAGAAATGGCTTCTTTAAGAGGTAAAGACATCCATACAGAAGCACAAGATCCTTATTATGAAGTAACTCTCAAAGGTGGCAAAAGAAGAAAGTTTCCTATACCAGCAAACCTTATTGAAATGATGGCTCGTAGGCAGAAGAATAAAAAAGCATTTTATGTAACCCCTATAACAACGATCAAACATTTCAGAGATGGATTAAGAGCTTGTGGTGTCGATGAAGAAATTGTTATGCAATGTAACAATCACACCTTCCGAAAACTCTTTGCCAAAGAAAAGTATCGAAATGGGGAAGACATCTCAAAGATTGCTGATGCAATGGCTGATACCATTGAGACGGTGAAGAAATACTATTTGGGGGAAGACTTAGAAGCAATAAAGAAAACAGTGAATAATAGTAAGTATATAAAGAGTGGTGTTCCCCTCTCAGATTTGATGAATGAGATTATGGAGTATTTGAGGGTAAAGACAGAAGATGCTAGGTTTGAGATGCCAAGAATTCTTATGAATAAAGAAAAAGTTTTGTTTGAATTTGATTTAACCAGTGAAGGTAAAAAAGAAATGGCTGGAAAATTAAGGAGTCTTTAGTAAGGAAACCATTCTTTCAATAGAGTCATTTAATTGTTCAGGAGTATAAATAGGTCTATCTTGATTATCACTATGATGTATTCGATTTCTTATGTATGTCATCAATGTTTCTGACCGGTACCCCATATAATGCACATAGAGTCTAAATAAAAAGGTAAAATTTAGGAGGTGAAGCATTATGAGAACAGCAATATCCGGTGAGGTAAAACAGGAGATTTTAGCAAAGGTAAAAACAGGTGAAAAAGTAACAGCATTGGCTGGGCAATATGGTGTTAGTGACAAAACAATATATTACTGGCTTCGAGGGAAAGCAGTTGGAGCAGTGAGTCTTTTAGAACATCAAAAACTCAAGAAAGAAAACCAACAGTTAAAAGAAATCATTGGTATTCTCACCCTAGAATTGGATAAGTCAAAAAAAAAGAGAAGCTAGTGTTGTCATTGCAGAAAAGATTCCAGGAATTAATCGCTCTCTGCTTGCACAGCTTTTGCAACTCTCACGAAGACTTCTGTACAAAAAGCAGACAGATACACATGCAACTGATTTACTCCTTAGAGAACAGATTCTCTCCGTTTTAGCTCTTCATCCAGCCTATGGACATAGACGTATTGCACTCTCACTTGGTTTGGGCAAGAAGAAAATCAGAAGAGTAATGAAGCAGTATGGGATTAAGCCATACAAGAGACAAGGCAGATGGAGAAAAAGGAGAGATGAAAGAAGAGATCCACAGCCGTATCCAAACTGCATTAAAGGCAGTTGTCCCATCCAAGCCGGAACAGTATTGGTGGGAGATTTTACCCATCTCAGATACCAAGCAAAATTCTTGTATCTAGCCACCTACATGGATTTGTGTACTCGTGAGATTGTTGGTTGGTATGTCTCAGCAAGACACACCAAAGAAATTGTGCTGGAAGCTCTCCTTGATGCCATTAAAACGTTAGGACATCTTCCTAAAACTGTGCATACAGACCAAGGCAGTGAGTATTGTTCAAAGGAATATACAGATTTTCTCTCCTCATTAGGTGTCCAGATTTCCATGAGCAAAAAAGCATCACCTTGGGAAAATGGTTACCAGGAATCCTTTTACAACAATTTCAAAACAGATCTGGGACTGGAGTTTGATCGGTTTAATACCATGGGAGAACTCATTGAAGGTATCCACCAGACCATTACCTATTACAACAAAGAGAGAATCCACACCGCTCTTAAAATGTCTCCTGAGCAATTCAAACTGCGGAAACGAAAGTATTAGAATGACTGTGTACTAAAAGGGGTACTTGACAAAGTGTTTGCAGAATAAACTTAAATCTAAAATTGTCAGCACTGACAAATCGTAAAGAAATTATTAGTACTAATAATTTGTGTAAGAAAATGACTGATAAAATAACTGCCAATAAAGGAAGAATTGTTAAATACTTGGAGCAAGGATTAGTGTTTAAAGAAGCATGTATAATTACTGGAGTGGGTGAATCAACAGGTCATCGCTATAAAAGCACAGATGAGAGCTTTAAGAGCCAGTGCGAGGCTGCAGTAGCTAAATATTATGAGAAGCTAATCAAGTGTGTAAATCAATCAGCATTAAAAGATGGCAAGCTTGCCTTAGAAGTTCTGAAGATTCGCTTTCCTGAAGTATGGGATATCAAAAGGAAGGTTGTAATATATAATCCACAAGAAGAATTTCAAAAGATCCACGATATGATATATGGGCAAAAATGTCCAAGAGAAGTACATTAAAAAAGATACTTGTTTTTTCTATTTACCTAATAGCACATTGTTATCTAAATTTGGTACAATACAAATAATAAGGAGGCCAAACTACATTGCTTATATCAATCTATATCAAAAATTTTAAAAGTATCCTTGAAGACGAGATTACATTACCACGTTACGGTGCGGTAGTGGGTTTGAATGCTGCTGGAAAAACAAATTTAATCCAAGCTATAGCTTTGATGAAAAACTTGGTTAATGGAGAAGATATTGAAGAGGCTTTAGAAAAGATTACACTTACAAGACGGGAGCTATTTAATTATCATAATCATTTGTCAAACGGGACTACATTAAAATTAAAAGTGCAAAACGGTGATGAATTTTGTTATTCGTTAGAAATAAATATAAATATAAAAAATGATCTTCTAGGACTTCCCAAAGCATATATAACTTATGAGCAGTTATCAAGAGAAAAAGACGATAACACAGAAGTCATCTATTCCCGTTCTGAAAACAACTTAATAAAAGGTTCAGGCGAGCCAATACCACTAGATGTTGATGATAGTAAGCTTGCAGTAAATTTATATAAAGAAAATGATGCCCAAGCATTTAAATCTATTATTTCAAAATTATTCATTACAGAAACAGATGTTATGAATCTTCGAGACTCAATTGTGAACCAAGAGCAGGAGGGCTTAGCAAGTTTACTTATAAGGATAAGACACAAAGAAGATCAATCCGATTATCAATTATTTCAGAGAATAATTAAGAAACTGTTACCATCTTTCTCTTCTGTAGTTGAAATGTCAGCTTCTCGTGCTAATGATCCAGTTACGGAGAAAAGTGATGAAAAAAAATTGTATGTTGTTTTGTTAGAAGAGAAAAATTTAAAAGGAACCTTGTCAATGCAATCTATTTCAGCAGGTGATCTCAAAACTTTATATTTAATTGCTAATGTAGTTAATCTTAAGCCGGGATCTACCTTTATAACAGAAGAAATAGAAAATGGACTACATCCGAAAAGAATTAAGGATGTTTTAGATCATTTAGACCAAATAGCCCGTCAGAAAAATATACAATTACTATTTACAACGCATAGTCCAGCTATAATTAATACTTTAAGAGCTTCTGAAGTGCTTTGGGCTAGGAAAGAAGAAGATATGGGTAGCCGTTATAGTCTATTGAGTGAATCTAGACATGTAACTATGATTGAAAAGTTACTAAAAGAAGGCGGACAATTAACAGATCTTATAAATTTAGAAGTACAATGATAGCTTATGAATATTGGTATTTTATATGAAGGCAGATATGATAAAGATCCTATTGTATCGTTAATTAAATTGATTTTGGAAGAAATTCACTGTTCAGCCCCTAGTGTATTTGTGACATCTGAAGCAGGTGGAAGTATTTTACAAAAAATGGCTTCAGCAGCAGTGCTCTTTTTTGAAAATGATGTTAAAAAGTGTGACATTGCGTTATATATTTCAGATACTGATTATAATGATCGAAAAAAACGTATTATTAGTCAGTGGATTAATAATTATTGCCGTTTAAATCCTCTAGGAAATATAATTGCAGGCTATCCAGAACCCTATTTAGAGCAATGGTTCTTAAATGATCCAGATTCAATCAGGAAAACTTTTTCATTACCTAATAATGCTGCTTTGCCATTTGCAGAAACTGTTAATCCTAAAGAGCGGTTCATTGAGATAATAGAATCCTTAAATGATGACAAATCAAAAGCTAGAAATGATTTATATTCAGAAGTAGCTTCAAATGTTAATCTCTCATCCCTTTCGAGCGTAGATCCTAGTTTTAAAGCCTTTCATAGACATACGAAACAGGCTCTCCGGCGGCTGTGTGGCGCACATACACACTAAAAACTTTTGTAAATATCTTCCTTTAGTTATTTTACTACTTGAATAAATCCTTCTTTATTTGTTAACATAGCTAACTACTTGAATAACTTAATGTTATTGAATTAGGAAGGGAACCCTGTCAACAGATAGACTTCTTACCCTTAAGTCGAGAGGATAGCGACTATAAATAATCCATAAGAAATAGTTCTGCCGTCATACCGACGTACTGGGAAGTATCTGAGTTAATAATTCAGATAATATTTAGTACGCCTGTAGATGAGAAAAAAACATGTGAGGAGCGACCTTACGGTTTTTCTTGAAATAGAATCACCTAATGTACCATGGGTCCCTCAGTTCTGCACTCAAAACGTAGGAGCAATATCACAAGAGAGCAGTTTTTGATAGATGGTTTACTAAGTCCTAAGGAGAAACAACCTTTTGCAAAGTTTTGCTAGGACGAACGGAGGCAGAGGTTACGGTCTGCTAAGCTAAATTTTTCTCAGTTCTTTAACATTTATTCTTAGAGCAAAAATTACAAAGAAAATTTTTGCAAACCATACCTTTAATATTAACAGTTAATGTTTATTATTAACATTAATATATAAATAAAAAGTTAGATAAAAGTATATAAAATTAATGTTATAGATACGTCTAGGAATGAATGTAGTAAGGAATAACAACTGGTAAGTCACAAAAGGGCTACGAACCAGGGGTTGGGAGGCGGCATAAAGGGATCGCCGTATTTATTTTTTAAATTTATTTTATAACAGATTTCATTAATTTAGTTGTACGTTTAGTATTCTCTTTTGATTTGTCTGCAAATTCTTTTATATCTTCATAATTGAGAAGATGTTTCAATAATTCATCTATAAGTCCACCAGACTGAACACAAAGTAATGATAGGTTCTTTTGTTCTCTTTCTCCAGCAGCTTTCTTATCATCTCGTTTAAACTCAGGTAAATGATATCCTGTATGGAAAGCACAGCCGTAAAATGTTCCATGAAGTGCCTCCGAAGCATCTTCATAAATAATAAGTTTAGCAAGCATAAATATGGGTACATTTATTTTTGTTTTCTCTTTAAGAATATTTAGCATTTCGTCCAGTGTTAATTGTGTCCAATGAGTGCGCTCTTTCCCTTTTGTACTCGTAAATTTTTGAATTGCATCCTGCATGTCTTTAGGTATAGAAGCACTATCTTTACCTTGATATTTAAAACTCACTTGGCTATCTCCTACTTGTATATTCCTTTCTAACTTTCTATATATTTTCTGAAGCGAATAATTCATGTAATCCAAATAGTATTGTTCATCACAAACAGTTAAAAAACAGAAATTTATTATTTTTTCTACTAGTGATCTAGCTAACATTGTTGCTTCGTTAGAAAAGCTGTGCTTTGAAAGTATTCCAATCGAAGTAGCAGTTTGGCAAATAGAACCTAGAACAACTTTTAAATCTTTAGTTCTTTCTTCTAGGAAGGGTTGAGATGAGGCTCCGTTTAGCAAGCTCGACTGAGCTAATAGATAGTCGATAAAAATTTCTGTTACTTCTTTTTTCCCAAATAGTTTTTCTTCACCTTTCATATGAGTATTATACACAGATTATTTGCTACTTTCTTAGGATTCTGTTATTATCCGCGCAATGTCCTTAGCTTCATTTGGAGAAGTGATTTTCATCCCGAAAATCACCGGTTCGATTCCGGTTGGGGTCACCAAGCGGAAAAGTAAAATTTTAGCCTCAAATTAGTATATCAAACTATACTACCCCTGATGGCATTTCGAACCATGCTATAATATTCACTATTGTTTAATTGACCTACAAATACAAATAAGGTATTATCATGTTATGAATACAATAACGTTAGAAGAAATAAAAGAGAAAACGTTGCCCATACTCAAAGAAGCTGGTATTACAAAGGCTGCTTTATTTGGGTCTTATGTAAGAGGTGAAAATAAAAACTCAAGTGATATTGATATCCTTGTTGAATTACCTGATACTGCAACATTGTTTGAATTGGGGGGTTTAAAAGTTACTCTTGAGGAAAAATTAAATAATAAGGTTGATATCGTCACCTATAAAAGCATTTCACCGATTATTAAAGATTCTATTTTGAAGAATCAGTATCCGTTACTATGACAAAAATTCCCCTTTTGTACCTTACTCATATATTTGATGCAGCTACATCAATTCTCAACGAAACAGAAGGAATTACTAAAGAGCAATTTGAAGCATCGGAAGTATTACAAGGATTTGTAGAAAGGAAGCTTGAAATTATTGGTGAAGCGACAAAACGAATTCCAGACGAATTTAAAAAGAATCATGTTGATATCCCATGGAAAGATATGGCTGGAATGAGAGATATACTGATTCATCAATATACAGAAATAGACGAAGAAATTGTATGGAAAACTATAAAGCAAAAAATTCCTCAACTAAAAGCTCGAATTCAAGGACTTCTGTAGACATGGTATAATCATACATATGAAAAAGATTTTTTTAACCGGATCCACTAGCTTCCTCGGATCGAAATTCATCGAATTATACGGTGAGCATTTTAATATCTTTGGTATTTCTCGTAGTAACAGAAAGCACCCGGTCGATCTGCTTGATTTTGTTGCTGTGAAGAAGGCATACCTTGATTTTCAACCGGATATTATTATTCATACTGCGGCAGATTTAGGAAGAGATCAAGCAACCAGTAATACTATTGTCGAAACAAATCCAGCAATTACCAAAAATTTAATAGAATTAGCACTCCTTCAGAATATTCCCTTTGTTTTTACCAGTACAGAAGCAGTTTACGGAGGCAAAGAGCAGACCGGAGAATATAGTGAGTCTGATCCATACAAACCACGAAGCCCCTATGGTGAATCCAAGGTTGCATCAGAAAAATTACTTATTGATTCAGGACTACCTTATTTAATTACTCGAGGACATAGGTATGTAGGAGTTAATAAATCTTATACCAAGCCAAAACAGTTTCCTGATGCGATAACGACTCTTACCCAAAATAAGGAAATTCATGTTGATTCACATAAATTATTTAAGCCTTGTTTAATCAACAACATTGCGGATGTATTCGCTTACTATATTGAGAATGATTTTGGCAAAAAGGTTCTCATCAACCTCGGTGTTGATCACGCAACTACCTATTACGAATTTCTGATTGATGTAGCTGATGCGCTGGATCTTAATAAAACATTAATCAAACCTGATGGTGAAGAGACTGGTTGGCCGCAAAATAGTACACTTTCGTTAGATAAGGCAAAAGAACTAAATTATCCGATCCCTTCATATAAGGAAGTATTAGCTGTACTGAAATATGATTGGTTCAGCTAAATTTATTGCTCTTCAAAAATCAAACGCAGTTGGTCCCAATTTTGAGTCAGAAATGAAACGAGTTGGTCTCCTTATATGATTTACTACCTACTGGTTTAGTCTTTCGTGAATCCAAGATCGTTTGCATATGCTAGCCTTAGGTGCTCTAACCAAGCGAGTGATTTTTGAAACTGTGGATTAATCGGCTCACCACCAATCAAACATGGTACTAAAGAGATCTGAGAGAAAGTAGAATTGTTATAATAGTTAGGCATGTAAGCTATTTAACCGTTGCAAAGAATTAAAATATTTTATGCTCGAGGTAAAGAAGGTCCTTCTCTACCTTCTCGTTCTTCTCTTAATTTATCATCAATATCTCCTAATCTTACCGTACAATACTCATCAAGCATGCCTGCACCAATAACGATTCGTGGTTCTAGAAAATTGACAACTAGATCTCGATATTCTGTGGGCACGTCTCTATCAAATTGATTAGTGACTGGCTGATTGCCTTCCTTTACATTACCCAATACCTTTTTTATTTTTCGCGCATCTTCTACCGAAAGCTTACCTTCTTGCCATTCTCCATCAACAGTTCCTGACTTCCACATTTCTAATAAGGTATTTGGGTCTCCGTTACGCCAATAATCAAGTGCATTAAGACCTGAAAGAGTATCACCTTCTCCCCGAGTAAGGACACTTACTGCATATCGTGTATCATTTGGTAGTTGAACATGCACTGTCCATTCAGATACGTAATTTTGTCCTTTTATCGTGGTTTGCGCAAATCCAGGACAAATTTTGACATCAGCATTTAACATTCAGGTATTATAGTATTTTGCGGCATAAAAAACAATATTGTTGGCTCTAAGAATAGAGGTAAACGTAATATACCTGGAGGGTAACAATTATAATCTTGAATTTATTTTCTGCCTTTTCTTTTGCGGCGTCTGCTTGATTGAGTCGAAGGATCTTGAAAATTT
Organism: Candidatus Melainabacteria bacterium; assembly: GCA_023250175.1. Taxonomy (GTDB): domain Bacteria; phylum Cyanobacteriota; class Vampirovibrionia; order 2-02-FULL-35-15; family 2-02-FULL-35-15; genus JAHFBD01. The sequence continues at coordinate 904 of JAHFBD010000053.1, read as the reverse complement.
TGGTCTGCTCTTTTATCAAACTCTTCAATCCGTCGCTGTTCTTTTTCTTGCAATCTTTGAATGCTTGCTGAGATATCTGTAGAGGGCTTTTCGAAGATAAGTTTACTATCTTCTTTTCTGAAAGAACTTACTACAATAATACTTCCATCAGCAGGAACTGGATAGAGTGATGCACAAACGGGTTCTATAAGCCCATCTTTATTTACCGTCAACTGTCCGGAGTTTGTAGGAAGTTTATGTTCATCCCGCCTTAGCAACTCTACATCCCACTCTTTCTCTGTCGCACTAAGTGACCATTCAACACCGCTTGGATGATAAATATGTCCAGGAATCCTTTGATGACAAAATACCATGATTTCTTTGATAGTAACTGTATCTGCTAAGCCTAAGTGATCTACTTTATCCTCGTCTACATCAGAAATACCAAGAAAGCCATAGCCTGAAGCGGACCAATCAGGTGTGCTTCTTTGGCATTCTACCTTGCCTTCTTTCTTCTTTACATAAAAATCTATAGGAATTCCACTTTCTAATACATTTGGCTTAAAGCGAATTGCATCTCCAGCTTTATCCCAATATTCAAATCCCTCTACCGATTGGTGAACCGCCACAAGTTTAACTACACGTAATTTTTCACTCATATCTTATGAAATCAACTCAGTATTGTATCCTCATTGGATCATGAGTATAATATCACTTTATGAGTGAAAAGAATCCTGGGAGAAAAACTCCAGATATTGAGATTGCTCCGCAAAGATATAATAAGTTACAAGCATTACTGGTAACGCAAAAAGCTCTTGGAGAATTTGGTGCTGATTGTGACGAGGTTTCTTATGCCGACGGATTAACGCTTACCACAGTACCCCTCATTGAGCAGGCATTAATTGATACAGAACCTGTACCAAGA
>JAHFBD010000052.1 GCA_023250175.1 Candidatus Melainabacteria bacterium | reverse complement strand
ACAAAGAGAAGATATATTAGATAAGTACTTGGGTGAAAAAAGAGATAATGGACAACTTGCAGAGGATGTAAACTCAAAGTCTTTAGCAGAAAATACAGAAGGATTTACGGGTGCTCAGTTAGAAGGACTGGTTAAACAAGCGGCATTAATAGCTTTTGAAAAAGGGCAGTCGCAAATTAATATGGACAATTTTTATAAAGCAATTTGTGAAATCGGTGTAGGTATGGAGCATGGGGAATTAGTAAAAGAAGTTGATAGGTGGGTAACAGGTGTTCATGAAGTGGGTGGACATGAAATCCTTGGAATTGCATGTGGTAAGGAAATAGAAGCTGTGTCAATGGTTCCAAGGGGTAGATCATTAGGACATGTTAGATTTTCCCGAGGAAAGGATAATGGCATAATACAGTCCAAAGTAGATCTTTTACAAGATATTCTTTTTGCTTTAGGTGGAAGAGCGGCAGAAAAAACTCTTTTACCCCCGGAAAAATATACATGGGGTGCTATGGATGATTTAAATAAGGTTAGAAAAATGATACGGATGATGTTAACCAGTGCAATGTTTGAAGGACATAATTCTTCTGAATATTCAGATAATGAAAAAGAACTCTCGAAAGAAGATGCTCAACTAATGAATAAACTAATTGATAGAGCTTTGGTAACTAGTTGCAAAATTATTGAACAAGTCCCAAAAGACAAGCTAGAATCTTTAATTAAAGCAAGCCTTGATGCTTGTGAATTGAATAAAGAAGAAGCAAAAGTTTTATACGAAAAACACTTGCAAGGAGTAGATTGGAAGCCTATTTATAATCTTGTTCAAGAATTTGTTAACAGCCCACTAAATGATTTACCACCTAAAGATAAGGATAGTATAAATCTTCAATTTAAAGTAGGAGCTTAGAACTAACTAATCTCCACCCTCTTCTGTATCTTCGGTGTCTGTTTCATTGTCAACATCAGCATTATCTTTTTTATCTTCAGGTGCTGATTCTTGAACAGGGTTCTTACTTTTCCCCTCTTCTTTAACTTCTGGCTCTTCTTTTTTTGTTTCGTCTTTTACTTCTTCAACCTTATCTTTTATTTCTTCTTCGCTTTCTTGTTTGATTATATCTTGAGGTTTTTCGTCTTTTGTTTCTTTTTCTGGTGGTGCTTTTACTTCAATAGGCTCAATAGGAAATGGTGCAATAGGCTCACCTTTCCCTCTTTTTTTACTTTTAACAAGGTCACCAACAATTTTAATTAGTTGTTCTTTTTCAATTTCTCCGACTTCTACTTTAAATACAGAACCATCAGCTCTAACAAAAGCAGTAGTAGGAATACCTCCTACCATAAATCTTCCAGATACTGGAGAGCCATTGGAGTCATCAACGTCAATATTAATAAAAGTACAGTCATTGGATAGCGTATTTTTTACTTCATTAAAAATAGGTTTGTAATTTCTACAGTGTGGGCACCATTCCGCAGTAAATGCTATAGCAATTGGTTTTTTGTTTTCTATTGATGTTTTAAACTCGGTAATATATGTTGATTCTGGGATGCCATCAAAAACTGAAATTAAGCCACCTTTTTCTTTACAACCACAAAGTAAAATAGAAATAATAAAGCACATTGAAAAGTATAAAATGCGTGAATTTAGGGATCGTTTCATTATTTTTTTAACCTCCTGAATAACAACAGCACTTTTAGTTTACTACCGAAATCGCATTATTGCCAATTGTTATCAAACTAGCTTTATAATGTATGCTATAAACTATAATCTAGATTTTAGACTTATGTCATACAAACCATTAAAAAAAGGACTTGAGGTAGAACTGTATGCTGGAACAGAAAATGGACAGGTTTTGCCTTTATCAGGTAAAGTAAAAGACCATTTTTCTGAGTTTTCACAGGAGCCAGATGAAAGAAATCTTGAATATATTACTAAACCAACAACAAGCTATAGTGAGTTGTTTAAAGAAATTGTTCAGCCAAGAATTAAACTAAGACAATTTTTAAAAGAGAAGGATAATTTAACTTTAATACCAGGCAGTACAATGCCTTTGTCTTTTGACAAGAAATTTTATTATTCAAAACCAGATGATGAGTATCATAATTTTATATTACAGACATATAAAACAAATGTAATTACTACTAGCTTGCATATTAATTTTGGAGTTGAAGACTATGGAAAACTATTTAAACTTTTAAATGTTTTGCGATTAGATATGCCTTTATTGTTAGCATTAAGTGCATCATCATGTTTCTTTGATGGTAAAGTAACCGGTTATAACTCATATAGATGGCATGCTTTTCCTAAAACCCCAAGCCATGTCCCGTTTTTTTCTAACCATGATGAATATATATCCTGGACAAATGAGCAACTCTTAAATAAAACAATGTTTAATGTGAGACATTTATGGACTTCAATAAGACCAAATGGGGATAATCGACCTACTGATTTAAATCGTATTGAAATAAGAATTTGTGATTTTGTTTCAGATACCAGGAAGGCTTTAGCAATAGTTGCTTTTATAGAATGTTTAATTCAAAAACACTTAATTGATGACAAGATTTCTACTGTGCTAAATGCAAACCAGAATGAATTAGCTAAGCTTGTAACTATTATGATGGGGCAGGAAGAATTAGTAGCTAAAGATGGTTTAAATGCTTCTATCTGGGATTGGAGAAGAGATACTACTAATAAAACAAGTAGTATCATTGAGTCTTTATATAAGGATATAGAGCCAATTGCAAAAGAATTAAACATTTTAACTTATTTAAATCCTATTTTGGATATTTTAACTAATGGCAATGAATCTACAAATTTTATGTCACTATATAAGAAAAATAATTCTATTCCACAAACAATAAAATACTTTATAGAACAATTTGCTCTTTTAGATTTCAAATCACAGGATATGATAGAGGGCACAATAGCCGTAAAATAAAAACATAAAATGCAACAAGTTATTGATAAGTTAAATAAAGACAAAAAAGAGCAATGGCCAGAGTTCTTTGATGCTATTAGTAAGGAGCTTGCAGAGTTAAAATATAATTTAACTGAAAAGCTACCGATTAAAAGTAAATTACTTTCTGAAATTGTAAAATATGTTTTTATAGCAGGCGGAAAAAGGCTTAGACCAGCTCTATGTTTTTTAAGCGCAAAGGCTACTGGAGGTGTTACAGATAAGCATTTGGTCCTGGCAGAGCTCACAGAATTAATACATACGGCAAGCCTTGTTCATGATGACATTATTGACTCTGCGCATTTACGGAGGGGAGAAGAAACCGTAAATAGTTTGTGGAATGACAAAATCTCTGTAATTACTGGTGATTTTTTATTTGGACAAGCTTCTGTAAAATTAGGCGAATTAGAAAATACAGAGATAGTTAAAATTTATGCAAATGTATTAAGTGATTTATGTGATGGTGAAATTGAACAGTACTCATCAAAGTTTGATACTAAGATATCCTGGGAAAAATATTTACACAAATCCACAGCTAAAACTGCTAGCCTTTTTGCTGCTGCTTGTAAGTCTGCAGCTATATTAAATAATCAAAGCTTAGAGGATATAAAGCTTGCTAATAATTTTGGATTGTACCTAGGAATTGCTTTTCAGATAGTGGATGATACTTTAGATTTTACAAGCAATTCAACAGAATTAGGGAAAGCAGTAGCTTCAGATTTAAAACAAGGAATAATTACAGCACCGACGTTATTTGCATTAAGTGCTTCTGATGACAGAGCAAAACAAATACAAGTCTTGATTGAAAGTAGATTTAATGAAAGAGAAGAAGATTTTAAGAAAGCAATTAATCTTGTAATTGAGCTTGAAGGGTGTAAGAAAGCTGCGATGATGGCAAAGGAATATATAGAGAAAGCAAATGCTAGTTTATCTTTTGTAAAAGATAGAACTTTTCATACTTATTTGACTAGTGTTGGTGATTATGTTTTAAGTCGATTGAATTAGAAAAGTATTTTGTTCTCTTCTTATCTTCTTAATGGTCTTAGCATTATCTCATCATTTACTTGTGTTCTTGTGTGCGTGCCGCTGTTGTTTTCTTTAATTACTTGTGTTTGTTGTCTTATATTTGGATTTTCTTCTTGTATATTTAATCTTTTTACTGCAATTTTGTTTGAAGCTTGTATTTGAACAACCTCAGGTTTCTTTTCTAATATTGGTTTAGCTTGTTGTGTAATGGGTTTTGTGATTATTGTTTTAGCTTCTATCGGTTTGGCTTTATTAACAGGCTTTGGAGTCGTTGTAATAAGCTTTACTGCTTTCTTTACAGGGATTGTTTTTGGCTTTATGCTTTTAACTTCTGCTTTTTTAATCTCAGATTTAACTACAGGCTTGGTTACTTCTTGTTTGGGTTTTGTTTCTTGTAATTTTTGTGGTATGACTTCTGTCTTAGTTTCTTCTATAGTATTTAATTCACTTTCATAGCTATTTAAAGTTTCTTCATGAGTTAGAGATTCATTTGCTAGTTCTTCTAATACAGCTTGTTCTTCTTCAGTCGTGACAGAGTCATTTCCTTCTTGTTCAAGAACAATACCAGAGGCAAATTGTGGTGTTTTTGTGGGTGGAGTTAAAGTTTTTATCATTAAATATAAAGCAATTAAAAATAAGCATAGTCCAAGTAATAGATATAGGTGATACACTTTAAAAAAGCTCTTTTCCAGTCCTTTATTTTTTACAGAGTGGGTCTTAGGCTTAAATTTAAAAACATTTGTTTCGTGTTCAGCTTCGGTATTGTTATCAAATAACATATCAAAGTCTTTTTCTTCATAGTTTTTATTTTCTTTTTTATTTCCTTTTATATAAATCTCAGATATTAGTTGCTCATTTAATCCAAGAGATTTTGCATATCTTTTTATAAAACCAGCCAGGTAAAGATCTTCAGGTAATTTTTCTCTTTCTCCAGCTTCAATAGCTATGATGTGATGCAGTGGTATACAGGTTTTATCTTTAATTTCTTTTAGGCTAAGTCTTTTTTCTTCTCTAGCTTCTTTTAAAATACTTCCCACTTCTTTTAAAGAATTATTTGTTAATTGGCTAGCTTCAGCCTCTTTTATATATCTTACTTTTCTTGGCAGGTGAGATTGCATAAATATTCTTTTTAAGTAAGACGGCATTAAATTTTCTTTGTTTCGAACTTTCATAAGTTATTCAGGCCCGGTATTGAACAATACTATCCTAAGTCTAAACAGCTGTAAACCTATGTAAACTTATGCTTTTGAGATTATATCGAGGAGAGTTAAGTATAATAAACCTATGAGCACAGGAAGTTATATCTTCAAAAGATTTCTGGCCGGAATCCCATTGTTGTTTATTGTTTCAGTTCTTAGCTTTGCAATTATTCGATTAAATGTAACAATTAATGCTATTAATTTGAGTTATGCATTGTTTCTAACTATTGCTTTTGTCTTGTTTTATCTCATTATTAAGATAAAAAATTGGTATTTTATAGGAATACCAGCTTTAGTATTATTGATTTATTGTTCATGGTTTTTAGCTTCATTTTCAATATTGCCTTTTGATGTGGTTTTTAAAAACCAATTTATAGCTTTGATGGCAAGTTTTCTATTCTTAAGTGTTTTTATGTTGTTATATTGGTCTCAAGCACTTGTAAGCAAATCAAAAAATTTGCCAATAATAGTTTTAGGTATTGCTCTGTTGTTATTTTCTTTTAAAGCAGCTTCTATTTTTCCTTATAACATTCCTGTTCCACCAATCATTTTAAAATCAGGTGATCCACTTGCAGATTTAAGATTTAATCCTTCTATCAGTCAGGAAGTTTTAAAGGCGGAAGAAAAGAGGCTTGGGATAAATGAACCATGGCATATTCAATATTTACTTTGGTTTAAAGGATTGATGCATGGTGATTTAGGTGTTACACAACAAAATCAACGAGTAAGTTCTGTAATTCAAAAACCAATTTTAAATACATTATTACTTAGCTTATCTACTTTATTTATGACGTGGTTTATTGCAATTCCATTAGGTATTTGGGCTGCATTAAACAGAAATAAACTTATAGATAAATTATTAGCAATTTTTACTTCTTGTGGCATGTCTGTTCCTACATTTGTACTTGCAGTTTTGGGTTTATTATTTGCTTTACAGAGTCAAATATTGCCAATTGGTGGACTGACAAGCCTTAATCATTATGAGCTAAATATGTTTGAAAAAACAATTGATATTGCTAAACATCTTATATTACCAACTACTATTCTTACATTAGTTTCTATTGCGGGACTACAAAGACAAGTGCGAGCTAATTTGCTGGATGTGCTTAGGCAGGAATATATAAGAACTGCAATAGCAAAAGGTCTTCCAACTAATATCGTAATCTATAAACATGCTTTAAGAAATGCAATTAATCCATTGATTACAATATTTGGTTTTGAGTTTGCTTCATTGCTTAGTGGGGCGGCATTAACAGAAACAATACTTTCTTATCCTGGTTTAGGAGCATTAACTCTTGAAGCCGCAAGAAAATTAGATGTAAACCTGACAATGGTAACGCTTATGATGGGGGCAGTAATGTTAGTTGTTGGTAATTTAATGGCAGATTTATTATTAAAATTTTCTGATCCAAGGATTCAGTTTGAAGAGGGATAAATATAGGTTGGAATGGATATATTAAACAAAATTTTAAAAGATCACATTACTAGAATAAGTTTAATAATCTTAGTTGTTTTATATTTTGCTATAGCTTTTTGTGATTTTATTGCTCCTTATAATCCTAATGTGCGGGATCCAAAAGCAAGCTATATGCCACCTTCCAAGGTCTATTTTTTCGACAAGGGTGTTCTTTCGTTTCCATATGTTTATAAAACTTCTTATATATTTAATGAAAATACATTTACAAAACAAATAATAGAAGATAAATCAAAAAAATATTTCCTACAATTTTTTATTAGAGGTGATAAGTACAATTTTTTAGGACTTACCTGGGACTTTCATTTATTTGGAACAAATGGTGAGCAAAGATTATATTTGTTTGGAACAGATAGGAATGGAAGAGATATTTTTTCACGGATTTTGCATGGAGGCAGACCTAGTCTGACAATTGGGTTTGTCGGCTTATTGATTGTTTTTCCACTTGGGTTACTTTATGGAGGAGTATCTGGTTATTTGGGCGGTGGAGTTGATAATTTAATGATGAGAATAGCTGAAGCACTTATGAGTCTTCCATATTTTTATTTGATAGTGGTATTAGCTAGTATTTTGCCAGCAAATATTTCTAACTCACAACGATTTTTATTGATTACTGTGATTTTGTCTTTTGTTAGCTGGGCAGGGTTAAGTCGGGTAATTAGAGGGCAAGTTTTATCTATAAAAGAACAAGAGTTTGTACTTGCTGCAAAAGCAATAGGAGTGAAGGATTTAAAAATTATACTTAAGCATGTTATTCCACAAACCACAAGCTATATAATTATTGCGGCTACTTTATCTATACCAGGGTTTATTATTGGAGAAAGTGCTCTTAGCTTTTTAGGGTTAGGCATTACACAGCCAGATCCAAGCTGGGGAAATATTTTAGCTGAAGGGAAAGAACTCTCAAATATGTTAGTTAGACCATGGATACTATTAGTACCGGCATTTTGTATTTTTATTTCAGTACTTTGTTTTAATTTGGTGGGAGATAAAGTAAGAGATATTTTAGATCCCAGAGGGTAGGTAAGGGAGATGTTGAGAGCCTCATACAATCTTCTTTCATTTGACAATCAATATTTAAGTTGTTAATTTTTTAGCATATTAGTATATAAGTAATCTAAAACAAGAGGTGATTATCTTGAGAATTAATGATGTTGTTAATTCAGTCCAAGTAGGCCATGTACAAGGTTCTTCTAACTCTAAAGAGTTAGCTAAGGAAAAAAGATTAGAAGAATTAAATGAAATATCTAAGAGTCCAATAAATTCTGAATCCAGTATAAATAATACTGAGCAACTAGTTAAGGTGTCCGCAGATACTATAATTGCAAATAGTGCATTAGAACAGCAAACAAAAGAGCTTAGAAATTTAGCAGAAGATTTACAGGCATTAAACTCAATTGAGATTTTAACTGATTGGGATTTACAAACCAAGATGCCCCCAAAAGGAGCTGAAATTCGTGCTTGGCAAAGAGGATATTTAAAAAAGCAATACCATGAAATATTGACATCAAGTGAAATGGGGAATTTAATTCAAGCTTTAAATAATGAGTCAATGTTAAAGCAATTAAGTCCTTTTGATAAAGCTTTAGTTAGAGAGTTAACCACCCAATATAACAGAGAAAAAAATATACCATCCAATTTAATACAAGAGTTAACAGAAGTGACGACTGAAGCACATTATAAGTGGAAAGAAGCAAAAGACACTAATAACTTTGAATTATTTGTTCCGTATCTGGAAAAAATAATTTCTATTAAGAGACAGATGGCAGAATGTATTGGTTATAGTGGTTCACCATATAATGCATTACTTGACTACTATGAATCTGGCATGAATACAGAGACTTTAGATACACTGTATTTAAAATTAAAACAGGCTCTAGTTCCGATAGTTCAAGCAATTAAAAACTCTCCTGAACAAATAGATAAGAGCTTTTTAATCCGGGAGTATGACTGTGATAAGCAGATGGAAGTAAGTAAAATGGTTTTAGAGCAGATAGGGTTTGATCTTAAAAGAGGGAGGTTAGATGAATCAGAGCATCCATTTAGTATGGGAATCTCTCCTAATGATGTTCGACTAACAACAAAAATTTATAAAAATAATTTATTTTGGGCAATAAGTACTGCTGCTCATGAAGGTGGACATGGAATATATGATCAAGGGTTTGACCCGGCTTTTGCTAGAACGCCATTGTTTGATGGAGCATCGCTTGGTATCCATGAATCGCAGTCAAAACTATATGAAACTAATGTTGGACAAAGCTTACCATTCTGGGAATCTTTTTATCCAAAGCTAAAAGAAGTATTTCCTGAACAGTTAGGAAATGTATCCTTAGAGCAGTTTTATAAAGCAATTAATAAAGTAAATATTACACCTCTAAGACTATATGCTGATGAGGTTTCTTATAACTTACATCTTATGATTCGTTATGAAATTGAAAAAGATTTAATAGAGGGTAAATTAGAAATCAAAGATATTCCTAAAAGCTGGAAACAAAAAACAGAAGAGTATCTTGGGATTACTCCACAAAACGATTCAGAGGGAGTATTGCAGGATGTGCATTGGTCATGCGGAGATATAGGTTACTTTCCTACTTATACCCTAGGAACTCTCTATGCTACGCAGCTTTATAATTCAGCTAAAAAAGAAATTCTAAATTTAGAAGACAAAATTAGAAGTGGGGATTTGATTCCACTCAAAGAATGGTTTAATAAAAAAGTGCATAAATATGCAAGATCTAAATTACCGAATGAAATTATTAAAGAGGCTACTGGTGAGCCTTTAAATCCGGACCACTTTATTAACTATATAAAAGAGAAATATAGTAAGATTTATTCTGTTCCTTTGTAATTTGCTTATAATGCTTATTGGGTATGCTAACAAATCGAAGGTAACGTCATTGCGAGGAAGAACAAAGTCCTGACGAAGCAATGACGTGAATCCTAGAAAAATTTTCATACTCGGCTTGCTTAAACCATGAAAAACCATAAAAACCTAATGGCTGATATAAGTCTAGTATATGCTAGTGCTATTTGGGGAACCACTTTTTTTATTGTAAAAGATGTATTGAAAGAAATCGATCCTGTTATTTTGTGTGCATATAGATTTTTAATTGCAGGATTGTTAATACTTCCCTACTTGTTTTTAAAAAGAAAATCAATATTTTCAAACTTGATTCAAGGCTTTATCCTTGGTCTTGTTTTGTGGGCTATTTATATATCACAAACTATTGGGTTGCTTTATACGACAGCATCAAATGCAGCTTTTATAACAGGCTTATTTGTGGTGTTTACACCAGTGTTTGCATTTGTTTTTTTGAAGAAAAAACCATCATTAATGAATCTAGTAACTATTTTGCTTGCGGTGACAGGACTCTGGTATTTAACCGGTGGATTACACGAAATAAATAAAGGAGATTTAATTACTTTAATAACAGCAGTTGCTTATGCAATGCACATAATACTGGCACACATATATATGAAAGATAATCTTGATCCATATATATTAACCTTCCAGCAATTTATTACAGTGGCGCTTATTTGTTTTATAGCTAGCGGAGTGCTTAATCTCCCACATTCTATTGGTAGTTATAAAGTTTTGTGGGTAATGAGCTATTTGATTTTATTTCCAACACTTTCAGCATTTTTAATACAATTGCTTGCTCAAAAAATCACACTTCCACTTAAAGTATCTCTTATTTTTTCGCTTGAACCAGTGTTTGGAGCAATATTTGCATGGACATTAGGTGGAGAAATATTTGTTGCTAGTCGTGCTATTGGTGGATTACTTATAGTTATTGCTATTGTGTTAAGCAATTTTGATTTTAATATTTCTATTTTACGAAACAGGCTTCTTTCCATAATAGGTAGCAAAAGGCCAATATAAAGAATAGAAAATCCCAAGAGTAATAATTAAATAAAACAATAATCTTGTCTGATTAAAAATTAAAAATATAGATGCTAATAAATATTGTTCTCCAATTTTAAACTGGAGTATTGGAAAAGAACGATAAACCTTTTCTCCAAAACTAAATATCATTTGCAAAATACGGTTAGTGGTTTTCTCCTTAGTTTCTAACTCTGTTTTCTTTACTACTGTTTCTAGCTTTATATCCTGATTGACATAGTAATCAAACAAATAAACAAAAAATAAGCTTGTCATTCCAAGAGGCCATATCGTCCAGTCATCATATATAGCATAGTGCCCCCAAGCAATAGAAAAATAAATTAAAAAGTCTTTTACTCTATCTGTAACTCTGTCATACCATGCACCAAAATTACTGCCTTGTTCTCTGTATCTAGCCAGTTGTCCATCTAAACAGTCTAAGACAAAAGCCAGTTGTAATAAAACAGCCCCGATGATTAAGTGAAATGGTAATCCGAGAGAAATAAATAAAGCACCGGTGATACAAACTACAAGTGAACTTGTAGTCACAATGTTTGGTGTAATCCATTTAATATCAGCAACATAGCATAGAAGGATATTTGCAGAAGGACCAGAAAACAATGAAGCCCACCAGCCGTCTTTTTTCTTAATAGCGTTTTTTACTTTTTCTTTGTCATCCACACTTATTTAGTTTCTGCTTTTAAATTTTCTACTTCAGACTCAGTCATAAAAAAGCTTTCAGAATCTGAAGGATATTTGCTCTCTTGAACATCTGATATAAATCTTTGAATTGCTTTTTCTGAGTCTTGTCCAATATCTGCATAGCGCTTAACAAAACTTGGTTTAAAATCTATAAACTTTCCTAATAAATCATCAGTAACCAAAATTTGCCCATCACATGAACTACCTGCTCCAATTCCAATTATTGGAATTTCAATATTTTGACTAATTAATGTAGCTACTTCACTAGGAACAAGTTCTACAACAATTGCAAAACAACCAGCTTCTTGTAGGTCTTTCGCTTGTGATAACAATTTTTGAGCTTCTTGTGCTGTT
>JAHFBD010000237.1 GCA_023250175.1 Candidatus Melainabacteria bacterium | reverse complement strand
CATCCCCATCATTGCAGACACTAGGATTTGAAATTGAACAGGTAGTGGCCAATGAAGAACTTGTAGAGATATTTATCAAAACAAATAAACAAATAACCGATAGAAACAATTTTTTTCTTGTATGCATTTCTTGTAACCTCTAAGTTAGGAAGATATAATTTTTGTACCCATTGTTCTTTTGTATTAAGTAGATAATACTCATACCATTACAAATTTTAAGGCTTAATATTTATCTTGCCTATTTTTTCGAGATTGACAGCTTACCACTATAGAATAAGATTCTCTTGAAACATTTATATAAATATAGCAAGAATAAAAAAATTATATTTCAATAGTCTTTTAATTTATAACAAGAAAACTTGTTTTGATACTTACATTTTCTAATTAAACAAAAGTCAAGGCTTTTCCTATTTTATTTGCTCTTCCCGTTCTGCCAATTCTATGAACATAGTCATCATAAGTAGCTGGCAAATCATAGTTAATAACATGTGTTATATCAGCAATATCTAGTCCTCTTGCTGCAACATCTGTAGCCACAAGAGTTTGCAATTGATTTGTTTTAAACAATTTTAAAACTTTTTCTCTTATTGCTTGTGATTTGTCTCCATGTATAGCACCAGCCTTAAAACCTCTTTCTTGTAATATTCTTGATAGACTTTCCACACCTCTTTTTGTTTTCCCAAAGATCAGAACTTTTTTAAACTCATCTTTTATCAACAGATCATGTAAGCTATCAATCTTTTTACTTTTATCCTTTATTCTCACAACATCTTGTTCTACGTTCTCGGGAGTATCTCCTGATTTTACAGAAATTCTAACAGGAGCATTTAAAAATCCTTTGATTAAATTATCAGCATCTCTTGAAACCGTAGCTGAGAAAAACAACGATTGTCTTTTAGCTGGAAGTAAAGAGATTAAATGTTTTATATCATTTACAAATCCCATATCTAACATTCTGTCTACCTCATCCAGGACAACATTTGCAAATCCGGAAAGATTTAGACATCTTCTATTAATTAAATCTTTTAACCTTCCTGGCGTAGCTATAACAAAATTAGGATTTCTTTTCAATGCAAATATTTGACGACCCATACTTGCACCACCAACACATGTTGCTGAGTAAATATTTAAATTCCTTGAGAATGCACTCAATTCTTCTGCTATTTGTAATGCAAGCTCTCTTGTAGGAACCATAATTAGGACTTTCTCAGATTTGTTTTTTAAGACCTTTTCAATTAAAGGAATTAAAAAAGCACCTGTTTTCCCTGTACCTGTATTTGCAAGACCTAACAAGTCTGCTCCCTCAAGAATTACTGGAATAGCCTGATCTTGTATTGGAGTAGGAGTAATAAAGTTTCTGTTCAAAACATTTTCTTTAAGCTTCGGATGAATATTAAATTCAGAAAATTTATTTTTCGGAATATATTCTTCTTTAACAACTCCTGCCACTGCCTTTTTTACATATCTGGAGATCTCTCTATCACCCTGATTATTTACTTTATTTCCAAAGAATTTCTTCCTTGAATCATTGCTTCTATTTCTATTTTTAAAAGAATAGTTAGACTTAAATGCTTTCTTTTGCATAATTTATTTCCCTTAATTTGTATTTTCTTAAAAATTATTGAAACAGAAACTCTTTATAAGATTAATTGTTTATGTTAATTGTACAAGTGCTGGTGAGCATCTATTAAAAATCATTTTTAGGTTTAAAAGTATAACACCTGAATCTAACCTCTTTACCCTTATTTCTGCACTAAACTATAGTTTTTATTGTTTTTAAGCAATCTTTAATAATTATTTAATTTTCAGAAAATAACCTTATCTTCAAATAACACTTAAGTAACTATAGCAATTCAAGGCTTATTTTATATATTTATTTCATTACTATCAATCAACCTTGTGCTATAGTGTGAACTTAGGTTAAAAATAAAAACCCTTGATATTTTCAAGGGCTAAAAAAGTAAAGAGGGTTTATGTCAAAAAAATTATTTATAGGTAACTTATCGTTTGAAGTTACAGACTTCGACTTGGAAGATCTTTTTAAACAATATGGAGAAGTTTTATCTGCAAAAGTAATTCTTGATAAATTTAGTGGACGTTCTAGAGGTTTTGGATTCGTAGAAATGAACGCAGATGACACTGCACAAGCTGCAATTGATGCGCTAAACGGAACTGAAGTTAAGGGAAGAAGTATTGCTGTAAGTATTGCAAGAGAAAAATCAGAAAGTGATAGAGGCGGCGACAGAGGTGGCTTTAAAAAGAGAAGAAGCTACTAGACTGCTAATTTGATTATAGAATATTGATTCATTTGTTTTGAAAATCTATTTTTCAATTTGTTTTTTTTATTGATTAATATTTCTTGTGCTTAATATTTAATCTCTTAAAAGATAAACATATGCCCATTCTCTAACATCGGGTAAATCATCTAAGCTATTGTGTTCAGTATCAGGAACCCTCCAGTGAACATCTCCTTGAGGTAAATCTCTTTCAGTACTAATAGGAACTTTACGCGAATATTTAGTTATTGTTGGATAATTACCTTGAACTCTAAGTGGATGGATACCATCTTTTCTTTGATAAATATGATAGTGATGATGTTTGGGGGAATCTCCAAAGTTAGGTCTGGTACGGCAAGCCGTTGCTAAATTTCTCCCACCCATATTGATTGCATCAATAAATACTGTTGACTTAACAGGAACATTACTGCGCCACCATTCATTCTTTGAAAGCTTTGCAATTGCACCCCCACCCCAGCTAAAACCAGCAAGTCTAAGCTCTTTAGGGTTATATTGATCAATAAAATCTTTAATATTTCTTTCCATATGTGCAAACAAAACTTCATGCTCTGTAAATCTACTTTGAAAAGCTAAAGCATTGTCTACCTCATCTAATACAGAACCAGTTATAAACATTAAAACAATACCTTTTTCTTCACGAACTAGTCTTTCATAAATAGCTACAATTCCAGAATCTTTAGATGATTCTGTTAATTTTTGAGTATGTCCTAAAGTCAGCACATACATTGGTTTTCCTTTGGGGTCTGGGGGAATATAAGCTCTGCAAAGCTTTCCCAAGTAGGTTTCATTCTTATCATGTTCATATCGCACAAAAAGCTCACGATAGTTTTCACGAGGCATATTACAGCGATTGTGAGCATATTTTATTTGATCAGCATTTGAGAGATGAAATCTCCCATTTCTATACCATCTGTATCCAAAGAAGGTATCCTTAATTTCTTTTTGTAACTCTTCTTTCGTTAGATTTCTTTTTGAACAGTTAATAATATTTGGATTTGTTTTATAGTTTGATAAAGTTTCAATTGTAGAAGTAAGCAATGTTGCTGGTAAATTATCTTTTAATGCAATTAATGCCTTATTATTATTTGCTCTAGTATTACTCACTGAATCAGTTTCAATAAAATCTTTAGTAAGTACTATCTTATCTTTTTC
>JAHFBD010000236.1 GCA_023250175.1 Candidatus Melainabacteria bacterium | reverse complement strand
ACCCAGAGCCCACGGTAAGAAGAGCAGCAATAGATGCATTAGCAAGGACCGCTGGTCTAAGTGCTTATCAAACACTAATTGATGCATTAAATGATAAAGACTTTGAGGTAAAAGGTCACGCCGCTAGTGCACTAGGAACATTAAAAGATCCAAGAGCAATACCTAATTTAGTCTATATATTAAATGATGAAGAGCTTGACAATAAAAAATCTCCGGACTACGCTTTTGGATTTAGAGGTAGAGCTGCAATAGCATTAGCAGATTTAAAAGCCATTAAACATTTAAAAGATATATATAAAGCTATCGATAGTGGCAATCATGAAACGGCTAGCGGTCGTGAAACAATAAGAGATTCAATAATTGCCCTGGGTATATTTTTAAAAGAAAAAACTATACCTCAAAAAGACAAAAACGAAATCATATCAAAGTTAAAGTCATTGATTCAAGATCCTAGATATAAAGATTATTCGATTGATATTAAAGAGTCCTTTATAAACGCTGGTTTGAAGCAACAATAATACTATTATTTATCCCACTAATCGACATTTCTTCCCAAAGATAAGTTCTCTAGTTGCTTTATTAATATTTTTATCGGTTAAACTTTTTGCAAATAATCTTCTTAAAATAGTAGGTGATAAATGAGCACTGAAATTTTGCTCTTTAGCTATTTTATCTATAATCAGATTCACACTTCTGGTAGACAGTGGTATCTTAGAAGACTTAGCATGATTAGCAATTAAATAATCATCCAATGCAACTGGAGAGATTTCATTTAGAATTGAGAAGTATTTTTCAAGCAATATTTTAGATTTAGCATCTACAAAAGCCACTTGACTTCCTGATAAGAGGATCTGTCCGCTAGCAAGATTTACATCTTTTAATTTTACTGAGAGCAACTGCTTTATAGTAAGACCACTTTTGGCAATTAAAGAAAATATTAGCTTATCTCTTATTTCCAATAAGTTATCTTCAGGAAATATATTTATCAAATTTAAGATATCTTCATATTTAGCCGGTATATTAAAGTCTATATCTGGCATTGGAAGCGATATAGATACCAAAGGATCAGGAACATTAATTCCTAAGTCAATTAAATATTTTAAAAAATTTCTAAGAACTGTTACTTTTCTTCTATATGAAGCATAGTTATATTTATTTTTAATTACTGCAAGATATTCCTCTAAATCATCCTTACTAGGAATTTCATTTTTTTCAATCCTCAAAAAATACTTAAGGAAGTGCAATAAATCAACTTGATAAGCTCTATAAGTATGATAAGGAGCTTTTTTCACATCTTTAAGCCATGCCAGATTATTTTGAACCAGCTCATCAAGATGTGTAGTAATTATAGACATGGTATAAATTATAAAAGATTTACAGAATCAACATCAATAATAAAATCGACCTTGGCATTTTTCTTTATTTTTTGAAAGAGTTCATTAAATAGAATCTTTTTTTGTTCATCATTTATAAACTTACAAATTATATGACAGCGGTATTTACCTTGTAGTTTCATAAAAAAACAAGGAGCCGGTCCAAGAAAAGAAACCTGGTTAAGAAGTGTTACTTGATTACTTATCTCTGATAGCTGCTTAAATACGATATCTGCATACTCAACACAAGTTTGTTCATTTTCAGATTGAAATATCAGTCTTACAAGCCTGGTAAATGGTGGATATAAAAACTCTTTTCTTTGATTAACCTCACATTCATAAAATGCTCTGTAATCATGAGCAACAATAAACTTAAATATTGGATTGTCTGGTTGATAGGTCTGTATAAAAACTTTTCCTGGTTTTTGTCCCCTACCTGCCCTACCTGTAACTTGTGTTAATAACTGAAAGGCCCTTTCCCCTGATATATAATCCGGAAAGCTCAACATAGAATCTGCAAACACAACACCTACAACAGTAACACTAGGTAAATCAATACCCTTTGCAACAATTTGAGTACCAATCAATATATCTGCCTTATGTTCAGCAAAATCATTCCACAAGTTTATATACTGATCTTTTCTGCTTAATTGATCACTATCAACCCTAAGTATTTTCGCACTCAAAAAAAGTTTTTTTACTTCTTCTTCTAATTGTTGAGTCCCTAATCCCATATACTTAAAATGTGGGCTTTTACACTGTGGACAAGACTTAATAACATTATTAAGTACACCTGCCTGATAACCACAATGATGGCAAACCATAGATTCTATATTTTTATGATAGACCAATGGTACAGAACAATTGTCACAGTACATTACATAACCACAAGCCCGGCAAAACATAGAACTTGAATAACCTCTTCTATTTAATAAAAGAATTATCTGCTCTTTTCTCTCCAATGCCTTTTCAATATTAAATCTAAGAAGATGTGAAATTATGTTTTTATTATTTCTAGAATATTCATTTTGTAAATCAACGACAACAACTTCAGGCATTGGAACAGATTGAAACCTGCTTTTTAACTCAAGAATAGAGTTAGACTCCAAGCCATCATAATACTCACTTACATTAGGAGTAGCCGTCCCCAATATAATTGGGCAATTTTCAATTTCTGCTCTTTTTATAGATGTTTGTATAGCATCGTACCGAGGTGCTGGAGATGCTTGTTTATATGATTGATCGTGAGCTTCGTCTACAATAATAAGCCCCAGATTTTCAAGTGGTGCTAAAATAGCTGACCTTGCCCCTAAAATAATTTTGGGTTTTTCATAAAAAGCACTATCCTGCAATGATTGCCAATAATCTAAGCGTTGATTTCTACTCAAAGAGCTATGCCATAAAACTATTTGTGATTTATCAAATCGATTAATTAATCTCTGATATATTTGTGATACCAGGTAAATCTCCGGCACAAGGTAAATTACAGACTTGTTTCTTTTAAGAACTTCTTCAATTAGCTTAAAATACACCTCTGTCTTTCCAGAACCAGTTACTCCATAAAGAAGATATTTGCCAAATATTTGATTACTTATGGTTTTCAATACTGTTTTATATGCCGTATCTTGCTCTTCATTTAAAACAAGTAAGGAAGAATCAAAAGCAGCAGCTTGGGAATTAAGATTTGGCAAGTTTTGATCAAAGAAATCACTTTTAATACTTTGTTCTTTGTATATTATTTTTGAGTTAATAATACCTCTTTTCTTTAATAGGTTTATACTTCTGAAAAATTTTTGCCTCGTTAGTTTGGTCTTTTGCAATAATGCTTTGTAGCTTAAGCTTTTATTTCTGCTACTTAACAATTTATCTAATATTGTTTTTTGTTCTTGAGTAATTTTAGTTACATCTTGAGAAGAGAGAGCTAATTCAATTTCATTGGTGGAATGTGTCAGCAAATCTGAGCCTACTGAAGCTGACAAAACTGTTCCAATATTTACAAAATAATACTCACTAATCCATCTTGCTAATTTAAGAAATCGTTCATTCCATATTGGCTGTTTATAAATAACTTCATAGATAGGTTTAATTCCAATACT
>JAHFBD010000235.1 GCA_023250175.1 Candidatus Melainabacteria bacterium | reverse complement strand
ATGAAATAAGAAAATAATAATTACAAGTGCAACAACAATAGATTCTTCTATTAATGTTCTCTTTAAAGTGTCAATTGACCTTAAGATTAAATCTGAACGGTCATATACTGGGACTATCTTCACTCCATCTGGTAAACTTTTTTCAACTTCTTTAATTTTTTCTTTAACTCGTTTTATAGTATTTAATGCATTTTCTCCATGACGCATTACAACTATGCCACCAACTACTTCTCCTTTTCCGTTGTAATCAGCAACACCACGTCTCATATTTGGTCCAAGATGAACATGGGCTATATCACTAATTCTTATAGGTACACCGTTTGGTTTTGTACCTAATACTACTTTTTCAATATCTTCTACTTTTTTTATGTAACCAGAGACATTTACAAGAAACTCATGTCCTGCAAGTTCTATACTTCTTGCACCAGTATCATTGTTACTTGCTTTTATAGCCTCAATTACTTTCTGGATTGATATTTTATAAGCCCTAAGTTTAATCGGGTCAACTTCAATCTGGTACTGCTTTTCAAAGCCACCAATGGTTGCAACTTCGCTAACTCCTGGAACTGAAGCAAGCCAATACCTAAGATACCAATCCTGGAAAGACCTCAGTTCAGATAAACTATATTTATGTTTTTTGTCTAAAAGAATATATTGATAAACCCAACCTAATCCTGTTGCATCTGGTCCAATAACTGGATTAACTCCTTCTGGGAGCTTGCCTCTAATACTATTTAAATATTCAAGAACTCTACTTCTTGCCCAATAAATGTCTGTACCATCTTCAAAAATTGCATAAATAAAAGAAAGTCCAAAAAATGATTGTCCCCTTACTACTTTTACTTTTGGTGCTGATAAAAGTTTAGTAATAATTGGATAAGTAATTTGGTCCTCAATAATTCTAGGATTTCTACCTTTCCATTCGGTAAAAACTATTACTTGTACATCTGATAAATCTGGAATTGCATCAAGAGGTACATTTCTTACGGCAACAATAGAACCAACAACAAAAAATATAATAAAGATAAAAACAATTAAAATGTTTTTACCAGAATAATCAATGATATTGTTTACTAATTGCTTCATTCTTTATATGCTGCAGACAAGCTGCAGCTTCCCTCTGTCAATCCCTTTCACTGGATAAGATTTGCCGAATGAATCGGACAAATCTTATAGTTGTTAATCGTTTTACCCTCAATGTTCATGTCCTTTCATTTGTCCTAGTGCAGTTTCTAAGTTACTTTCAGAATCAAGCAAGAAATTACCATCTGTAACTACTTCATCTCCATCATTAATTCCAGAGTAAACTACCCTTTCATCATTTACTTCTGGTCCAAGTTTTACTTCCTTTGGAATAAACTTTCCTTTACCTTCTTTTACAAATACAACTTGTCTTTTACCACTATCTATTGCTGCTCTTGTTGGTATAACTACATGCTTGCCAATCTTTGTAGCTAAGATTGCATTAATGTACATATCAGGTTTTAATTTGAAACCAGAGTTATTTACTTCAAGTCTAATTTTTAAAGTTCTTGTTGTCGGGTCAATGGTTGGATAAATGTATGTGATTTTTCCTACAAATGGTTTTATATCCTCATAGTCAAAATTAATGGTTGCAGTTTGACCAACTGTAACAAAAGGCAAATCATTTTCATATACTTCAACTACAACCCAGACCTTAGATAAATCAGCAATATCATAAAGTGTATCTTCTGGTTTTATCTCTGTACCTTCAAATGCTTCTCTTTTAGTTATAAAGCCACTTACAGGTGAATAAATTGTTAGTTCTTTGGTTACTTGTTTTGTTTCTTTTAGTTTGTCAATTTGTTCACTTGATACATCCCAAAGCTCAAGCCTTTTTCTTGCAGCAGATAGAAGCTCTGCTTGTGATTTTGCAATTTCAGGAAATTTGCTATCTTTTAGTTTTTCTTCTGCCTCAAGTGCAAGTAGATATTCTTCTTGAGTACTTACTAGCTCTGGACTGTAAACAGTAAATAGTGGTTGTCCTTTACTTACAAGTTTTCCTTCGTAGTCTGCAGAAACTTTTTGAATATAACCAGAGAACTTTGTATGTATGTGAGCCAACTTTGTTTCATCTGGCATAACAGTACCTAATGCTTTTATTTCTTTTTGTACATCTTTTAATTTCGCCTTTGTAGTTTTTATGCCAAGGTATTGCTCTTTAACTGGGTCTATCTCTATCTCTCCAGTACCTTCTTCCATCTTCATAGGCATTTTCATATCTTTAGACATTCTATGTACAATTTTTTTATTTCCTTGTTCTCTTTTCACAAGTCTCATTCCACAAATTGGGCAATCTCCAGGTCTATCACTTGTGTAGGTTGGGTGCATAGGACAAACATATATTCCACTCTTGCTTTTCTGAGTAGTTCCCTGTGAGAATACACCAAATATATTTTGTACAAGATTAAACTTTATAAGAGTAAATCCTAGACCTACAACTAAAATCAAAATAAGGAATATTTTTTTCATAATTCTCTCCCAATAAGTGGCTCTAACTCAGCTATAGCTTTCTCGTAATCAGTTAAATGTTTATAGTAGTCAATTTGTGAAGTAAGCAAAGTTCTTACGTTATCCAGTAAAGTTAAAAAATCAGTTTTGCTTACTTTATAAGAGGCAATCGAAGCATCAACAGCTAATCTTGCTTGTGGAATAATTCCTGATTGGACAAGTTCTATAAGGGTTTCATTCTTTTCAATTTGAATGTGCAAATCTTTGATTTTTCTTTCTGCTTCAACAGCTATTGAATTATAGGCTTCTTCTTGAGCTTTTAAAGTAGCTTTTGCTTCTTCAAGTTGCTTTCTTTGTTTTGAACGATAATAAACAGGTAGAGAAGACATCACTTGAAACATATACATCGGGTCCATTGGGTTTGCTCTTTGACCATAACCAGCTTCAACACTAAAGTCAGGGTAATATCCTTTTTTTGCAAGTTTTACAGCAAGATTACCTTTTTCAACTTGTGCTTTTTGTCCTTGAAGTAAAGGATAGTTTTCTTTATACAAGCCCAATAAATCACTGGTTTTGTAAGTGAAAGATTGTTTTGTAATCTCCTCAACACTTGAGATATCAGTACCTTGTGGTCTAATTACAATACTATTTATTTCAGCTATGTATGTTTCTCTATCTTTTTTTAAAGTTTCATATTCTTCAAGCAGTTTAGATATTTCAAGATGCACCTTCAAAAGGTCTTGTTGACTGCCATCGCCAACTTCATATTTTGCCTTAACTGTTCCTGCTAATGTTTCAAGTAATACTTTTACATCTTCAATAATTTCAAGTGATTTAGAAGTATAGTACAAATCATAATATGCTTTTTTTAGTCTTGAGGTTAATTCTAATTTTGTTTGATCATATTCTTTTTTTATTGTTTCAAGTTCAGAAGTTTCAATTTTTCCTTTGAGTTTTAGTTTGCCTGGATATGGAAAGTCTTGACCTAGTAAAAATTGAACCTGGTTCATC
>JAHFBD010000234.1 GCA_023250175.1 Candidatus Melainabacteria bacterium | reverse complement strand
GAGTGAAATGAGTTCACTCTTTGAAGTTTGTGAAAAGCCATATTTGTAAAGCTTGGATCTAAGTACATTTGAGGAGCAAATAATACACCTGTTAGTAATCCTATAATGGGAGATAAAGTAAAACAAAACATATAGCTGAACAGAATAAGTTTATTGTTTAATATATTTTTCCCGATTATACTTATCCCCACAGTAATTAAAAGAATAAGCATTGTGTTTCCAAAACCAAACAAGCGATTAAAATCAACAGGATTTAATTTAAATTCAAATAGTATGGGTAATGGCATTGTTAAAAGAGGGATTAAAAATAAAATACAGGCAAGCCTTTCTTTTGATTTTTTTAAATAAAGTAATATTACTGGAAACAATATAAGACTTAATCCAAAGGCAGATATAAAATCCCAGCTAAAGCAGGATATTGTTTTAGTAAAGATCTCGCCGGTATTCCAAGCTGTTATGGTAAACAGATTTTTTTTAGGAACGACATCAAATATGTTTGCACGCCCTAAAAATTGATCATGAGTATACATTTGATTTCCACAAATGAAGTTTAAGAAAATAAAAATCAAAAATACAGTTCCGGCATTTAACAAAATAGGGATATAAAACTCTTTTCTAATTAGCTGAATTGAAACCAGTACTGTTAAATAAACAAATGTGCTAGCTATAAAAGTTATGCATAGCCATCCGGCAAAAAGGCTTAAAGAGAATAAACTTATTGAAAGAGAAATAATATTGGGTATAGAGGCTTTAAAGTCATTTTGATTGATTAAGTTATAGAAAAGAAATAAACATAATATTAGTATTGGGTAGCCTATACTTGAAGTGGATGAAAATGTAACTATTGACGGGGCATTATAAATAGTGCCATGAATACCTTTCGATAAAAAGTGTTCTATAAAGCTAACATTAGAGGAGTTTCTAGAAAAACTTAATATTGCACTTAGCCAGATTAGCCCCCCCCCAAAATAACAACAAAATGCTGATATAAGTGAAGTTTTATATTTTCTTGTAAGTATCCAGGCAAGAGAAAAAAAACTTAAAAATGTTATGCCACTAAATATTCCTGATACCACTTCAAAAGAGTTAAAAATACCAAGTTTAGATATGTGATTTAAAGTGCCTGCTAGTAAGTCTCCACCAAAGTGATAAGCTAGAGCATAATCTGGTCTTAAAAAATCTCTTGGAGGATAGGTATTATTTTGAAATATACTAAGTGAGAGTGGTATATGCCAGGGCTGATCAAAAACTCCGTATTTATGAATTGAAACTAGTGTACAGATAATTATGATTGTTGTAACTAATATCAAATAAGTAAACTGTTGTTTGGATGTATCAGTAGTTAGTTTATTTTGTTCATTTTTATAAATCCAACAAATTATGAGCAATAGAAAAAGTAAAATGAAAATAGCAATTATAGATGCTTTGGATGGTCCAAAGAAGAAAGATAAGACATGACAAATGAAAATATAAAAACTAATACCAAGTGAAATAGAAAATGATGCTAGAAAAATCAAAGACTTAATTTTTAAAGCTTTCTTTAAATAAATAATTCCAAATGCTGTGCAAGTTAAAAAGAAAAGAATTGTTGTAAATATTGATAGCAGCATTATAAGAAGTTGATTTTATCCTTTTTGACACGATTGGGTAAATAAGTAATAATTGTTACTACCTAGCTAGTGTAATATTTCTAAGTAAACAACTTATAAGGTAAGATTTTATCCCCAAAATTATAAAAACTCGGTAAAATCGTAATGTATTATAAATGACAGATTGGAAGCACTCTGGAAAGCCGGTTTTGGGAGCATCGCGAAAAAACCGGCGGTAGGTAGAAACTAATAATTTATACAGTATTTATGAATAATTTAACTTTATTATCATTTTTAGTATTGCCTCTTTTTGGGTGGTTAGCTGTAAGAACAATTTTGAATGTTAGTTCAATTGTTTATTTAATTCCATTTTCATGGATATTTGGCATAGCTTCATTTTTAACTTTATTGTATTCATTGACCTATTTTATAGGGGTGCAAAAGGCTGCTTTATTAGCACTTTGTATATTATTTTTATTATCTGTTTTGCTAGTTGTTTATTTTAAAGAAAAGACTATTCAGCTTGAAACTTCTTTAACTTTAAAAGAAATAATAATTATTTTTAGTTTAAGTATTTTAATTTCTGTTTTAACGTATTTGCTTTTAACAAAATGGCATATATGGGATTTTGAATATCATGTTTCAGAAGCAAATTTGTTTGCATCAAGAGATAAGTTTCCGACAGGTACTTATGCGTGGCCATCAATTTTTATTCCATACCATTACGGTTTTGATATCTTAAGTGCCTCAATATCAAGAATTGGTAATATCAGTATGGTTAATGCTTTTAATCTTATTGTTGTTATTTCAGTAATGACTACGGTGTTTGCATGTTTTACTCTGGCATATTTTTTTGATCAAAGAAAATCATTTTTAACTTCTTTATTGGCAGGGTTAGGATTTTATTTTGCAGGTGGACTTTTATGGTTAGATTCTTTTACTAGATATTTCCTGAAAATCCCCCCTGTTACAAAAGACTGGAGTTTTTTTAAAACGTTTTGTGCTGTAGGTTTACATGGTAGTTATATGAATGATATGGGTAGTGGAGGTATAATGTTTGCCTCTCTTACACTAGGTGTACAGCTTTTTATTCTCTTAATATTTATTTACTTTAACTTTATTCAAGACAAATCACCAAACTATTTTTATCTATTGCCATTTTTAATTACGTCAATTGCACTATTTCATTGTGCTGAATGGATTATTTATATCTTTATTACTTCTTTAATACTTTCTTCCATAGGGTCATTTTTTTTACGAAATACTTTAGATTGGAAATCTTTAATTATTAAAAACATGTTTTGTGGTGTAGGTATTCTTGCTTTTATGATATTTAATAGTCTTGCTACTTCCTATATTTCAAAAGATTATAATTATGTGCCGAACTTTTTTACTTATGCTTTAAAAGCAAATATATTTCAGTTTGAGGTTTTTGGAAGATTTGGAGATCTTAATCAACACAGATTAGTGAGTTTCTTTTCATGGGATTTTTTGAGTGAACTTGGTATTCAGTTTTTGTCTTTAATATTTATATTTGTGTGGCTATTAAAAAACAGATTTAGCTGGGCGCCTTTTATAATCTCTTTTATTATTATTTCATTTTCAGTTCCATTTTGTGTCGTTATAACCACATCTCCACCAGATATATTACGGATGTATCATCCAGCGTTTGAGATTATGTCTATGTTGTTTATACTTTGGTCTAGAGATTTTGCTATTAGTTTAAAATTGTCATTTTTTAAAAAATTTATACCATTTATATTTTCTTTTTTTGTTATTGTTCAGCCAGTGTGTAAATTAACTCTTAGCTCTATATTTGGACCACCTATTTATTTAGGACATGAGTATATAGATCTTGTTGATAATTCAATAAAGCGATTTACTCATGACCATAA
>JAHFBD010000233.1 GCA_023250175.1 Candidatus Melainabacteria bacterium | reverse complement strand
TTAGGTTTAAAAAGCAGTGAAATTACTAAAACTCTAGGATATACTTATGGTGAGACTGTTATACATAGAGATGATTTGATAATCCTTCAATACTAATGAATTAGTTCTGTGACTGTATTGCTATTTATGAAACCAATATCTACAAAAGAATTAGAATTGTATGAAAAAAATAATACCGATGGAGAGCCTTCTGGACCAAGTCTGCCTATTCTTGAGCATCTGAATGAATTAAGAACGAAAATCATAATTTCATTTTGTGTATTGTTTGTTTTTACAATTATTGGTTTTTGTATAAGTAAAGAGATCATTAGATTACTTACTCAAATTGCTCCACAAGGTACAACATTTCTTCAAATTAAGCCAGGAGAGTTTTTTTTTACAAATGTAAAAGTTGCTGTTTTTTTTGGTCTATCTATTGCTTCACCAGTAATAATTTGGCAATTAGTTAGTTTTATCCTTCCTGGACTAAAGGAGAATGAAAAGAAAACTATACTTCCTATACTAGTCTCGGCACCGATACTATTTTGTGCAGGGGTACTATTTTCATACTTTTTTCTTGTACCATCAATGCTAAGTTTTTTATTGGGATTTAGTAAAGATATCATTTTAACTAGCATTAGTATTGAAAGCTATATTTCATTTACATTAATGATTATGGCTATATGTGGTTGCGCATTTTTATTGCCAGTAGTAATTTTTATATTAGCCAATGTAGGTATAGTTAACTCTGGTTTATTATTTAAAGGCTGGAGGTATGCTGTATTAGTAAGTGTAATATCAGGAGCCATTTTAACCCCCACACCAGATCCTTTTAATATGGGTATTGTAAGTGGAATATTAATCGGACTATATTTTATAAGTTGTGGAGTGTTAAAAATCTGCAGAAAATAATTTATACTATTACATTAATCCAGAAACCATGATTGAAGCTTATTAAATTCTTCAGGATTTTGATTCTCAAGCCCATAGAAACATCCGGTAATTGAAAAAGCAATACCAAATAATATGCTTATTATTCCTGAAGTAACTATAAGCAATCTTAAGTATATTTGCAGTTTAGAGTTTACTAAGACATAATCAAAATAAAAGCAAACAATACTAGCACTAATAATAAATAGAGTTGCAAAGTCAACAACATAGCGCATAGTAAGCCATTCATAACAAACTAGCAAGAATAAATTGGTTATAGCTGGAATCAATATAATTAAGCTTATTGATAATGGAAATTTTCTCTGTATTTGAAATCTATTAACAAATAGAATTAAAAAAAGTGTAGTGGTAAAAGGAATTCCTGGAATAAATCCAACAATCCTTTCAAATAGATATGGTATATGGGGTGGGGGTTTCCAAAGCTGAATATGAAAAAAGGGGAAAGTAGAATTTATTAGCGGTAATTGCAGTACATAAGAATGAAAGTTAGAGATAAAACTTCTTGGAAAAAATAACTTAGCGGGAAAAGCTGTAAGTTGGTGTTTTAAACCATTCTCAAAAATGTTATCAAACCTTAAATAGTTGTAGATAAAATGAATTACTAAACAAAGTGTAAAAGGTAAGAATAGTGGGACTGCTAGTTTTTTATCTTTTTTAATAAGAAGAAATAAAAATATAAGTAATAAAATGGAAGAAAAGATAAAATAAAATCTACAACCAACAGCTAAGCCTAAAAGCAGACTTCCAAAAATAAGCATTTTTTTGTTGATGTTATTCTTTTGTACAGAGTGACAAAACCAATAAACAGCACCAGTAATGCAAAAACAACCACTTGAAATAGCAACCTCATACATATTCGTTCGTCGTAATAAAAAAGCTCCCACGTTAGAAAACCCCACAACAGCAATAGCTAAAAGCAACATCCATTCTGGAAGATTTTCAAAATATTCTTTCTTAAGATAGGAGAGTAAAAGAGTTGCCCAGATTAATATGCCAAATGTAAAAACAAATACTGCAAAGCTATCCGGTAACCTAAATCCTGTAATTAATTGATAGGGAAGATAAAGAAGAAGTATTGGAGTCGGACCATAATACATATAGATTTTACCTTTGTATAGCGTAAGATCATGTAATCCTTTATTTCTAAATATTTCATTTGCTTGTGGATTATAAGGATCGCTTAATTCTAATAACTTGGGTGGAACCGTATAGTTTAAGTGTAATTGTCCATGTAAGAATGAGTTAGCTAGTACATTGTAATGAGTATAGTAATTATTTTTTAACCCCAATTCATAGGTGCCCGCAGTAACAGTCCATGCATAAAATAATAAGATTACTATTAACAGTATTATTTTATTGAAAATTGATTAGCTCCTTAGTAGATTTTTCAATGTCTTTATTTTGTATTAGTGCTTCTCCTACTAAAAAAGTATAAACATTACTTTTTATTAAAAGCCTAATATCGTTGTTTGAAGATATTCCAGATTCACTGACAATGACTTTATCAGTCAAATCTCTTTTGTATTGTGAAACCAGCTCTTTTGTAATATTTAAATTTGTTGTAAATGTTTTTAAATCTCTATTATTAATTCCTAGTAGTGATGGCTTATTAAGATTTAATGCAATATCCATCTCTTTTTCATTATGCACCTCAATTAAGCAGTCTAATTGATTCTCACACGATATCTCGTAAAGTTTTCTTAGTAGATCTTTTTCAAGAGTACCTACTATTAATAGAATACAATCGGCGTGGTTATGTCGCGATTCATAAATTTGATATTGATCAATAATGAAATCCTTTCGTAATATTGGTAAACTAATAACTTCTTTTATTTCATTAATGTACTTTAATCTCCCATGAAAATATTTTTCATCAGTAAGAACAGATAAACAACTTGCCCCCCCATTTTTATATGCTTTGGCAATTTCAACCGGATTAAAATCTTCTTTAATAATGCCTTTTGAAGGAGATGCTTTTTTTATTTCTGCAATTAGTGCTATTTCTTTGTTATCAACTTTATTTTTAATTGTTGTGTAAAAATTTGATTTGTTGTCCTTTTCTTTAGCTAGTTTTTTCAACTTTTCAAGTGGTAACCTATCATTGGCGATAGCTACTTCAGTCTTTTTATAGGCAACTATTTCTTCTAGAATATTCATAGTGTAATGAGCAGGCTATCGACCTGCTCCTACTGTACTCATGCTATCTATTAGTATTTTTGCTATTTCTGGTCGTGTAAATTCTACTGGTGGTATTTCTCCTTTGCTAAGCATTTCTCTGACTTTTGTACCACTTAAAATTACATGACTAGAGCTGTCATGTGGACATGTCTTATATGAAGCCATGCCACCACAAGCATTGCACCAGAATGTATGTTCAAAAAATATAGGTATGATTCCCAATTCTTCTGGTTTAAACTCATCAAAAATCTTTTGAGCATCATATGTACCATAGTAATTACCTACACCGGCATGATCTCTTCCTACAATAAAATGGGAACAACCATAATTTTTTCTTATAATTGCATGTAGTATTGCTTCTCTTGGTCCTGCATAGCGCATACTGGCAGGCATTATACATA
>JAHFBD010000051.1:3561-11917 GCA_023250175.1 Candidatus Melainabacteria bacterium | reverse complement strand
TCCAGCAACAAGTGAAGAAATACTAAAAGCTATAACAACATTATCAGAAGATAAAATACTCACAAACGTATGAATATAAAGACCAGATTAGGAACAGCTTTAATATATCCAGCGGGAGATTTAATTGCTCAGTTTATTTTACAGGAGTTTAGTTTGTATAGAACTTTATCTTTAACTTTTCTTGCACTTGCTTTTTATCAGTGGGAAGTGCCAATGTGGTTTAAGATGCTTGATAAATTTGTCTTTTTAAAAGATAAGAAAAATAGTGATAGTCATAAATTAAACTGGCTTGGGAGGACAATAGGTGCAATAATTTATTTTAATCCTCTATGGATAGCAAGGCATATGTTTTTTATTTCATTAGGTAAAGTAGGTTATTCTGGATTAGCTAATTTAAATGAGCTTCTTTTAAACTCTTTAATATTGGGAGGAAAGTCATTTTTAATAAATCTGCCTATTTCTTTTATTGGAAACTTTATTGTTCAGGTTAAACTAAAACTTGAACATCGTTTTTTAGGGAGTGTAATTTTAACAAATATAATGGCTATATGTTATGCAATAGCATATAGATTTTTGTAGATTACTTTTTGTTACTACCTAGCTAGCATAATATTTCTAAGCAACCAACTTATAAGGTAAGATTTTATCTGATTCATTCAGTAAAATCTGTAAGATGTTATAAATGGCAGACTGGAAGTACTCTGGAAAGCCGGTTTTGGGAGTGCAGCGAAAAAACCGGCGGTAGGTAGAAACTAATTTTTATGATTGATTATTATTCTAATCTTATTGAACTAATGCCAAGTACACCGCTTGTTCAGGTTTTAGTTGTGGATAAAAAAGGTAGTGTACCTACAGAAATCGGTGCTAAGATGCTGGTTACTACTAATGGATTAGCTTGTGGGACGATTGGTGGTGGGCGATTAGAAAAAAAAACCATTGAGCATTGTATTCTATTACTAAATGAAAGTAATAATGGAACTCCTAAGCGTCATGAGCTTGTTCAGTGGAGCTTGGGTAAAGATATTGGGATGACATGTGGAGGAACAGTAACATTTTTTTTTGAAGTTATGAATCATAATATATGGCCAATAATAATTTTTGGTGCAGGGCATGTATCACAGGCAGTAATTAAAATATTAATTACCTTAAATTGTCATGTTACTTGTATTGATTTTAGGGAAGAATGGTTAAATCAATTACCATCCTCAGAAAAGCTTTTAAAGATTAAGTTAGATGATATTTCTGAATATGTAGGAAAATTACAAAAAAACTCTTTTGTTTTAATTATGACACCAGGTCATAAAACAGATTTAGATGTATTGAGTAAGTGCATTGATAAAGATTTCCCTTTTTTAGGAGTTATAGGCAGTAAATCTAAAGCAGCTTTTTTAAGAAAAGAACTCCGAGCATCTGGAGTGCAAGAAGCGCTTATATCAAAGTTTTATTGTCCAATGGGATTACCATTAGGTAGTAATCAGCCACAAGAAGTAGCTATTAGTATAATTTCACACCTTTTACAAGAAAGAGATAAATTACATGGTAGTAAACATTGGAAAGAGGAAATTACGGTACAATAGTAACAATCTGATTTTTAAACTGATATATTAAGGAGCAATAGTCTTGTCAAATAAAAGAGCTCTTGATATTGATATTTTAAGAGGTATTGCAATTTTTACCATGGTATGTGCAAATGCTGCTGGTGAAATTTTGTCTCATCCCCATCCTTTTCCACTTAGACTATATGGTTCATTTGCTGCGCCTATTTTTTTAGCATTAGTAGGTTTTATGGTTGCTTTTACGGCAAGCAGAAAATCATATGGTATAAAACATTATATTTATAGAGGATTATATGTTCTTTTAGTTGCGGCTTTAGTAGATGTTCTTATTTGGCATACCTATCCTTTTGTTGCTTTTGATGTTCTATATGTAATAGGTTTCTCTATTCCTTTTGTTTATTTGATTTCAAAAATAAATTTAATTATGCAGATATTGCTTGGTGTCTTTATGTTTACTTTCTCTTTAGTCTTTCAGTCTTTTTTAGGCTATGAGCAGTTCATTCTTCATATTCCACTAGGGACACCTCTTTTATCATGGATAGAAAATCTTTCTACAATATTAAAACAGTTTTTATTATTAGGCTGGTTTCCAATATTTCCATGGATTGGTTTCCCCGTATTAGGTGCAAGTCTTTTTAATCTTTATAAAAACTTTTCTTCTAAAATCTTTATAAAGCAATTCTTTTTCTTAGGTTTAGTTATGTTTGTAGCAGGACTTACTTTATGGCATAGCTTTCCAGGTCCTTTATATACACGGATAGGTTATAGTGAGCTTTTCTTTCCACCTACGAGTGGTTATTTGTTAACAAGCCTGGGTGTAATAGTTCTTGCACTTATTTTTGTTCATCTTACTCAATACTCATCTCTGTGGTATCCAATGTTATTACTAGGACGCAACTCGCTTTTTATCTACGTTTTGCACTTAGCTATCATTAAATATTTTTTAGATCCTACTTTTCATAAATGTAGCTTATACACTTTTTTAAGTGTTTATATAACCTTTGTTATATTACTTGTTGGGATTACTATGGCAATTCCATTTTTTCAGAGACAAAAAGCAAGGCTAACTTAGTTTTTTAATCTTTATTTATGGACACAATACAAGCATTGATGTAGAATTAACATAATTTAAATTAATTTGAGAGATATTATATGTCAAACAGAGTTGGTATTGTTGCAACTACATTGGGTTCAATGGCATTAGCTGCTAGTGGAGCACTTTATTATCATACTCAAAAGATATCAGAAGAGGCAAGTAGCAAAAACAATGAAACAGAAAAGAGTGTTCAGGTTTTAATGGATAGAATTACGGAACTAGAAACCGCTAATAAAAAGTTAAATCTTGAAGAGGTTAGAAGCTCTTTAATTAAAAAGATTCTACCTTCTACGGTAACTATAAAGAAACCAGAAAGTAGTGGGGGATTTAGTGGTGGCATAATTGAAAATAGAGATGGACAATATGCAGTTTTAACCTGTGGACATGCCTGGGCAAAGCAAGAAGATTTTTTAAATAAAGAATTAGAGATTATTTTTCCAAGTGGGTACAGTTTTAAGATTATGCCTAAAGCACTACCTAATGGAATAGTGCCTTGGTCATCTACTCTAGGAAATGATTTAGCTCTTATTCTACTTCCTGATAATATACAACAAGAATTAAAATCTCGAAATATTTCTGGAATACCATTGGTTCCTTTTGGGCAAGAACCTGCTGTTGGTGATTCAATGATTATTTTTGGTACACCTCACGGATATAGAGGCAGTGCAGCTTTTGGTATGGTTAGTGCAAAAAGAGATTTTATTTGGGATAAGTTTACTATTCGCATGGATTATCAAACAGATGTAGCAATGAATTATGGAAACTCGGGTGGACCAGCTATAAATATGAGAGGTGAACTTATTGGAGTAAATTCTTGGGGTGCAGCTATTAATGGTGGAGGTAGCATTGGGCTAAATTTTACAATTAGCCCTGAAACTATAAGAAAAGTGGTTGATTTAAATTGGGGATGGAATGTCTTAACTAAAGAAGAAAGATTACAAGTTAATCAACAAAATGCTTTAAAATATTTTACTCTTCCTACCCCACAAAATCTTTTCCCATTTATTGTTAATAATTTAGCAAGCAAAAGTTAGATTGTTTTTTTATTTTTGATTATTTATGATTGGTATCGGAGAAGCTTGTCCTGGATTTATTCTAGGTTGAATTTTGCTTTGAATATAATTAGAAGAGTAGTGTCCAGTAATACCACCAGCATAATTGCCAAAAATTGTGCTTACTTTATTTTCAAGAGGGAGATTTCTTCCATGTTCAAGGGTTCCGCTACCCAAACTGATTCCTGAGAGTATGGTGGCTTCAGTAAAAAGAGATCTTGTGGTTTGTAATCTGCTAGGATTTAGCCCAGATTTTAATATGGCTTGGTCTCTTGAAAGTTGAAATTTGCTTCCAATTCTTCTACTAATAGCACTAGTTAAAATTGCAAATCCAAAGCTTTTTAGTATACTTCTTGTATCAAGCTTATGTTGTTGTAAAAAATCCTGATAAAGTCTGGCTTTCTCTTCATCACTATAATGTTCAAGGTTATTTTGTTTAAGAAACTCTTTAAAATCTTTTCTGGCTGTACTATAGGCAAAGCCTAAATTAGTAGAATAAGAGACACCAGTGTTGGTTATACCACTTAAAGTATTAGCCCATAAGCGGCGACTAACAGAAGCTTTAGCAGCAACTTGACCAGTGCCTGTAATGAGTCTTGCTACTCCAAAACCAGCTGCAGTACTAATAGCACAAACACAAGAAGATTTAAAGTCATCAAATGTTTGATCCCAGAACTTAGACCAGTCACCATTTCTGCTACAGGTAATAGCATTAGTAAGGGCACCAATAGCTGTTCCTGCAAATATACCAGCTAAAATAGCAATGCCAACACCAATAAGCCCTACTCCACTAGCCATTAATGCACCAGTAATAATAGCTGCAGTAAGTCCTACTATTGTGCCACGAATTGCTCCCCAAAGCTTTTCTGAAAGTGGTTTTGCTTGTTGTTCTTGAGGAGGAAAATGTGGTTGTATTATTTTGGGGGATGGGTGAGGGCTTGTTATATAGTGATCGCTTTGTAATTGTGTAGGGGTTTGTGTTAATTCTGTAGAGTGAGAATTAGCTTGGCTATTATGAGCATGCATAGCTCTAAGATTTGTTGTGTTTATATTTGAGAGCATAAAAAATTATTAAATAAAAAAACAAATACCAATATTAATAAAGAATCAAGAGAATATTAATTGATGATAAAAAATGAATTTTTAAATTTTGTTTACAGTAAGAAAAAAGTAAGCAAAGAAATTTGTTTAAACGAAATATTGAATTTTTTTGATTTTTTAACTTGGAAGATTATGTTATTAGCTTAAAATAACGCATTATCTTAAAAATCCCACATATTTGTAGCTTGTCATATAATATATCTAAGTAAATTTTAAAGAGATATTATGCAAGTAAACCCTGTTATAACTGGGCAGTCTAATGGGCCCACATCTAAAGATGGCAAAAAGCCAAATAATAGAATTATTACCCGAGAACATATTGAACAAGGGGTTAATTTGTTAAAGGCTGTAAGTAGACCAACTGCAAGATATGGTCTTAAAACTTTAAAATGGCTTTCTTATATTGGAATAACTTCTTTTGCTTTATTTAAGACCCCTGTTTTTTGGAAGGTTACTCATGATGCTGTAAGCAAATTTGACTATTATCCTACTGTTAAGAAATGGAATGAGACTTATACGGATAAACATATGGCTGGTTTACCAGTAGATAGGTTTGTAGCAAATTATCAAGGCTTTGATAAGGTTTTAAATTCATCTAATCAACTATCTCTTAATTCTGGGATTTTAGATGCAAATGATAATAATATAATTTTGGATACTTCCGAAGAAATTGAAAGGCTAATTAGTGAGTTTAAAAACTCTGATAGAAAGAAATATGCTAGTGAAATAAAAACTTTAGAAGAGATTAATGCTGCAAGTCGGGTAATCTGGGATTCCTGGGGACCTCATATGTATGATCCTGTTCAGGGTAGTCGTATGAACTGTCCTATAATGTCTGACATCCAAAGCCATTTGCTCACAGATGAAAATACACAGATATTAAAAGGAAAAATAAAAGTAGCAAAGTTCAACTCTTCAAAAGAAAATTTTCAGATTGATGTAGTCGTTGATACTGGTGATGGACAAATCTATATTCCCTATAAAGATTTAATTCAATGGATGAGTCCACGGGAAGTTACCCCATCACATTCAAGTGAAGGAACTCTCTATGTTCCAATATTGACTTATGCTATTGAAAAAGGGGTAAACCGTTATAAAGGAGATGTATTAAAGTGGTTACCATCATCAACAATAACTGTTTTTAGCGGAGAAAACTATGTCACAATGATGACACCTACGCTTTCAGATGAAGAGTTGAAGAGTGTTTTAATGAAGGCTCCTCAAAATCCTACAAAACTTGTAATCCTTCAAACCAAATGGTCTGACTTAACGGTTAAAAATATTTTTTCAGATATTACAGAATTAAAAAAATTCCTAAAATTAGATAAAAACTATAGTTATGCTGATTATAGAGAAAATGATTTTAGAGATTCTATAATCAGATTATTGCCGCCCTCATCTTTTACTCCAGCAAGTTCAACAGATAGTGGTGATAGTGGCTCAACCTCACCGGCTATTTTAACTACATTACCGGGTTCGTCAACAATTTCTCCAGTTTCAACTACTCCAACTCCTTTAACCAGACCGGTTTATAAAAGACTAAAAACAGAAGAAAAATACTTACTAACAAACCATGTATATACGGTGAAAGAATGTAAAGAAGTAGATGGTGAATGGATTACAACTATTATTGATGCAAATGGAATTGAAGCTGATTTAACCTGGGAACAGTTAAAAAGAAATGGTTTTGCCGTCGTTAGTCAAAGCGAAAATTTCCCCAATATTGGAAAAGAAGGTTTCTTAACTCTTTCCATTTGCTTAGCTAGCTTATTAGCTCTAAGATTTGGAGCTAGAAAAATTGATAATTATTTAAAACCAATAATAGTAGAGCCTCCTAAAATGCTTCCA
The DNA here is from genome assembly GCA_023250175.1 of Candidatus Melainabacteria bacterium. Classification (GTDB taxonomy): domain Bacteria; phylum Cyanobacteriota; class Vampirovibrionia; order 2-02-FULL-35-15; family 2-02-FULL-35-15; genus JAHFBD01. Next base: position 5,264 of record JAHFBD010000051.1, on the reverse strand, counting down.
AATCAAGAAGGGAAAGAAAATACTCCTTTAATTACGTAAAGTCGCAATAAATTCATTAATTAAAGAATAGAATTAATAAATTGTACAATAATAGCTAAGTAATAGAAATAAGATAAATTTTAAAATGAAAATAAGCCCTGCTAAATCATCATTGTTAAGCCATTCTTTCTCGTCTAATAAGACATTAAATAAGGGAAATGGTTGTATTAAAACTCCTGCTATTAAAGAAGTAATTAAAAACATATTGCAAGATAAATATATAACAGGGATCTTTAAAAAGATTGCAAAGACTGGTATTGAAAGTTTTCGATGGTGTGGATACTTAGGATTTGCAGGAATTGGCTTAATTGCAACAGTTGAAGGAAATAAAATTTTAAATACAGTTGCACGGGATATATTACACATTGCACCGAAACCATCAAACAATAAATCTGTAAGTAATTTTGAAGTTGATGGATATAGATATGATGCATTCTTCATGAACCATAAGGATTTTAATGGCATTATAAATACAATGAAAAAATGGGGGATCGATCATGAGGAATTAGACTTGGACAAAGATGGTATACGACTAAATAATGTTGAAGAAATTCAGAGATTAAAACAAAGACTAGTTGCAGAGCAAGTAAAAACTATAGATGGTAAAACCAAAGCTGATATTACAAGTGCAATTAAAAAACTAAATGAAATTGATGTATTAAACAAATTAATATTTGGGAAATATGGTATTGATCCTGAGAGTTTTTATCAGGGAGAGTTGCCTAATTGTCAAATAATGGCAGCAATTAAAGGGCTTTCTTTTACTCAAGAAAATATACAAGAGCTTAAGAGTATGATAAAAGTTACAAGCTATAGTCTTGATAAAAAAAATCTACATATTGATACTGTTGTAAATATTGATGGGACAGATGTTTATATACCGTTTAACAAATTGCTTAAATGGGTAAGCCCAAAGGATTTTGATTCTTCATCTTCGACAGATGGTTCACTCTTGGTACCAATTTTAGCTTCTGCAATTCAGGAAGTTGTAGAGGAGTATGATAGGGTTCCAAATATTGTACCCTCATCATCTCCTATATTAGCTACGGGGAAAGATTATCTGGCAATGGCTACGGTGGCTTTAAGCGATGAAGACTTGAAAGAAATTCTTAGTCAGGTACCACAGAAATTAATTACAGTGGGAACTTACCTTGATGTAAGTTCATTAGATGAGACAGTAAAACATTTAACAGATGAGCTAGCTGAGAGATTTAAAGAGAGAAGCAATCCTGTTATTTCTGATGAAAAACTTAACAAATTTACTAATATGCTTAATGAAACAATTCAAGAATTAACCCCAAATGGATTACCAAATGATAAAAATGAATTACAACCAATAAGTCAGAATAGCCAGAAACAAAATGCTTTTCAATCAAAAAGGAATTTTTTTATTGGTTTATTTTCTAATAATCAACAGGAAACAACACCTACTCCAAACCATATGTATGCAGTTAAAAATTATTCCTTAAATACTGAAGGTGAAAGCATTATTACAATCACAGACTCTTATGGGGCAGAGCACACACTTAACCTTGAAGAATTCAGGAAGCATGTTTTTGTTATTGCAGTACCTAAAGAACATGTTCCATTAACTAATACAAAGAGCATAACAATAGGAATGTTATCGATTATGGGAGCTATTTTAGTAAGAAAAGGTGCTTATA
>JAHFBD010000051.1:0-3551 GCA_023250175.1 Candidatus Melainabacteria bacterium | reverse complement strand
TAAACTTATAAATCCAGAATATAAGAGTTTAAAATTAACCTTTAATAGTATAGAAAATATAAGTCCCTTAACCTAGGTAAAGAAGACGATACAAAAGCTTCTGGGTGCTCTGTGTAATTAAATTGTATAATTTTAGCTAAGTAGCACAAACAAAAATTAAAAATTAATGCAATCCATTAATCCATTAGGTGGAAGTTTAACACCATCTCCAAAAATATTAGATGTTTCTTCTAATAAAGAAGCTAAAGCTGATGTTGCAATGCCTGTTAGTCGATTTAAAAAAGCAACGAGTCTAACAATAAATGTTTCTAAGGCACTTTTAGGTCTTGGAATATTAGGGTATGCTGCTATAAAGATTCCAGCTGTTGGAAAATTTCAAAATGAGGTAGCTAGAACATTTGGTTCTCAACCATCACCTGTAAGTATTCAAGACTCAACAAAAAATATAAATGGTGTACCTGTAGATGCTTTTGTCGGAAATTATAATGGGTTTAACAAGATTCAGGAAGCAATTTTACAAACAAATATAAGTGAAAAAAAACTTGATTTAAATAGCAATAATATTATTTTGGATAAATCAGTTGAAATTAAAGAGTTAATAACTCAGCTTAAAAATATTGATGCGAATAAATTTAAAGATGAAATTCAATTGCTTGAAGAAATTAATGTTGTAAGCCAGTTAATCTGGGGTGAAGATGGTCCTCATCCTTATGCTCTAGAGCAGAACGATAGACCAAATTGTCAGGTAATGGCAGCAATTCAGGGTCAATTATTCAATGAAAGAAATCTGCAGGGGTTAAAAGGAAAAGTTAGGGTAACTGCATTTAATTCCACTAAAGAAAATTTTAGAATAGATACAGCCGTAGAATTAAATGGAAAAATTATTGAAATTCCTTTTGAAACACTTGTTAAATGGATGAGTCCTTTAGATTTGAAGCCATCAGGTTCAGCAGATGGAGCACTTTCTGTTCCTATATTAACTTATGCTCTTGAAGAAGGGTTAAAAAATTATACTGGGGTTCCAAATAGTTTTTCATCAGCCCCATCTACCTTATTAACTGGAAATGACTATTGCTCTGTAATTATATCGTCACTTTCAGATGAAGATCTTATAAATATTCTAAGTAAAGCTCCTAAAGAGCCAGTTTATCTAAATATCCGTAAAAGAGTTGCTGGAGGGGTTAATGTTCATAGTGCAATGAATTCTGTTATGGGTGATTATTTGGATTTCTTTAGTCTTGGACAAGCACAAGCTGCAAAGCCTGTAAACAGAAGGGGTAGAGTAAATACTGCGGTGATAGAACGTTTAAATAATGATGATTATTATTCTGAGTATAAGGCTCAAAGCTTTGTACAAACTATATATAACATTGTACAAAATCTTCAAGACAATAATAGTTTTCCACCAAGATCACCTTATTTATATGATTGGCATCAAAGATATAAAAGAGGACCAGAAGGAATTACAAAGCACCATATATATACTGTAAAAGAATTAAAGGATGTTAATGGTCAGGCTATAGTTACTATAATAGATTCAAATGATCATGAAATAAATTTAACTCTTGATGATGTGAGGAAATATTCGGATAAGATTGTTACGGATACAAATAATATTCCAAACATTACTAGTGAAAGCCTTAAAGCACAACTAAAGGCTTTTTTATTAATAACAGCAATTCTAATAGGTGCTTATAAGTTAAATAAAAAAATTAATCCAAACTATCAAAGTACATTGCTTAATACATTACAAAATATTGTTAGATCACCTAAAAAATTAGAGATTAGCCCCATAACTGTAAATAGTACTTCTCCCCCATCTCCTCCTATTGACAAGGCTGCTTGACTGAGTAAGAAGTCCCATACAAGCCTTGAAGCAATGTTTACATAAATATTGTCATCTAGGTTTTATAATCAAAAACAATGCTTAGAAAAATTGCAAGCTCAACAGTAGATATTACTGCTGGCTTAGTAAGTGGTGGAATTATATTATATGCACTTGCTAAGAATCCAGTTATCCATAAAGGGTTAAATGAGACAACCAGGTTTGTAGGTGTTAATCCATCTGCTCATAAGCAGCTTGAAACTACGAAAGACATTGATGGTGTACAGGTTGATAGTTTTATTGGAAATTATAGAGGTTATGAAAAGCTTCAAAAAGCAATTCAAAATACAAAAATAAATGTAAATGAATTAGATTTAAATGATAATAAAATACTTTTTGACAATAAAGAAGAAATTAAACAATTGATTTCAAAGTTAAAAGAGTTAGATGAAAACAAATATAAAAGCGAAATTAAATTACTAAATGAAATAAATATAACTAGTCAATTAATCTGGGGTACAAATGGACCGCACCCATATAATACAATTCAAGGAAGTCGTCCAAACTGTCAGATAATGGGAGCTATACAAGGGCAGTATTTAACACCAGAAAACATTCAAAATATTAAAGGTAAAATTCAAGTTGCAAATTTTAATTCTCAAAAAGAAGATTTTAGAATTGATACAATTGTAAACTTAAATGGACGAACGGTTTACATACCTTTTGAAATCCTTGCAAAGTGGATGAGTCTTAAAGAGGGTTCGTCAGATTCTTATGATGGTTCTTTATCAACAGGTATTCTTACTTATGCAATTGAGAAAGGAGTAGAAAATTATATAACTCCACCAAGTCCTTTCCCTTCCGCACCTCCTACTATAGTAACTGAAAAAAATTATTGCCATGTTTTTACTACAGCACTTTCAGATGATGATCTTATTTCAGTACTAAGTAAAGCTCCTGAAACTCCTGTGTATATTGGTACATATGGACCAGGTGCTAGCTCTCTACAAGAGCATTTGGTTAATAGAATAAAAGCTCTTCCTTCTCTTGTTTTTAAAAATAATGCTGTTGAAGAAAAAGTAAAATCAGAAACAGAGAAGGATTTATATTCACCTCAGCAAGAAAGATATTTTATAGAAAGTGTTAAAAGTCAGGTAAGAGATATAGAGTTGGGACGAGCTTTTGATTCAGCACCAACGGTTAGAGTGAAAAGTCCTGAAGATAAAGTTCTCTCAGAGCATGTGTATACAGTAAAAGAAGTTAAAAAAGTCAACGATAAACATATAATTACAATAATAGATTCCCATGATACAGAATATGATTTAACGATAGAAGAACTAAGAAAACATTCAGCGGTGGTTATTGGGTTAAGTGAAAATTTTCCGATTATGGGAGAGGAAGGCTTAGAGGCTGCCTTGCTAGCACTAGTTGCGTTTTTATTGGTTTCGGCAGGTTCAAAGAGTTTAAATAAAATAATTTTACCAGAGCAAAAGGTAGAATAAATTAAGTAAATCCTTTCTTGTTTTGATATTTCTAATCTATGCTAAAACAGAAAATTTGTCTTTATTGTTTTCAATCGCAGTAATTCCTGCACCACCATGGCAAGAGTCAAAGATTGTTATTACCTCAACATTTTTTAAATGTTTTTTATATAATTCTTTAATTTTGTCTTCAGATAAAATTATATCCTCATTTTTTTCCTTATTATCACCAAGCACAAAAACAA
>JAHFBD010000232.1 GCA_023250175.1 Candidatus Melainabacteria bacterium | reverse complement strand
CGCCCAGTACCTGAAGCAGAGCTAAAGGTTGTAATACCTCTTTCGCACATTATTACAGGGCTTCCTCCTTTTCTTATGTATTCTGTTGCTGAAATCATTTCACTTACAGTAGAACCTTTCCCTCTTTTTAAAAGTGTTGGTATACCAGTTTTACCTACTTCGGTAAGTAGAAAATAGTTTTGTGCATTTCTTGAACCAACCTGAAAGATAAAAGGATGTTTGTTAGCTATAGAAATGATTGTGTTTATTTGACTTGCATCCATTACTTCTGTTACAACGGGAGTATTAAATTCTCTTCCCGCATTAAATAAAAGTTCTAACCCAACAATTCCAAGTCCTTGGAAAGAATTGGGAGATGTTCTTGGTTTATATGCACCACCTCTAAGAACAGTAGCTCCATTTTTTATTACATGTTCTGCAATAGTAAAAATCTGGGCTTCTGATTCTACTGCACATGGACCAGCTATATAAAAACTATTTTTTTTGTTTATTGTTATATCACCAAGTTGTATGTTCTCTGTATTTGTTTTATTGTTCATTTGTTTTCTCCTCATAAAAGCAAAAACCCCGCTCGTTTTATTTGGAGCGGGGTTTGAATAATCTATAAATTATGATTAAAAACTACCTGCTCTCAGCTGAATTAAAGTAAAACCAAAAGAAATAAGGATTATTTCTTTTTACTAATTCACGAAGATTTATAGATAGATTCATAACTTTAAGTCGTTAAGCGTACTACTATACTTTAGTAGAAATAAAAAACATTATAATTTTTTAATCATTGTGTTATACTTGTTCCATATTTGTAAGAGGTAGATGAGTTGAGGAAATTAAAAATTATCTAATAAAATCAGACTTAATTAGAACTTAGCAAGACTAAGTAATATCAATAAAATAGGGCTATTTAAAGATAATATAGAAAGCTTTATATAAAAACAATATAATATACAAATTGACTTTTTAAATAAAAGAAAACTATAATTTAAACCTTGTCTGTTCATGGCGATCAGAAAATTTAAATAAGATTTCGTAATTGAAAAAAAAAGATATTGAGGTAGTAAATGACTATTAAAATGCCTGAGCGTGTGCAACCTTACGCAAAGGCTGGCCAAAGAACTGCTGCCCTTCCTGACTTAGCAGAGATTCAAAAAGCTTCCTTTGAATGGTTTTTAAGAGAAGGGTTATCTGAAGAATTAAAATCCTTTTCACCAATTAGAGATTATACCGGCCGGTTAGAACTTTATTTTTTACATGATAATTATTCTTTTGAAGATCATACAGAACCTAAAAAAGCTAAAACACCACAAGAAGCCAGAGATAATGATCAAAGTTATACAAAGAAGCTATATATTCAGCTAAGACTTGTAAACAGAGATACTGGGGAAATAAAAGAAAACAAAATGTTTGTGGGTGAAATCCCTATCATGACTGATCGAGGGACCTTTATTATAAATGGTGCTGAACGTGTTGTTGTTTCACAAATAGTTAGATCTCCTGGTATTTACTATAAGCGGGATATAGATTTAAGCGGAAAGAGAACTTTTAATGCAACCCTAATTCCAAATAGAGGAGCATGGTTAAAGCTTGAATCTGATAATAATGATATTGTCCATGTAAAAATTGATAAAAACAGAAAACTATATGCAACTACTTTGTTGAAAGCCTTAGGATATTCAGTAAATGAGATGGAGACTCTATTCCACCATTTTGATTTCTTACATAAGACATTAGAAAAAGATCCTGCAGAAAATCGTGAACAGGCTTTGATTGAGGTTTATAAAAAATTAAGACCAGGTGATCCTACAAGTGTTGAAGGTGGCAGGCAAATATTAGAGTCAAGGTTTTTTGATGATAAACGTTATAACTTGGGTAAGGTTGGTCGCTATAAAATAAACAAAAAACTTGGACTTTCAGTACCTGAAGAAGTAAGAGTTTTAACAAGGGATGACATTATTGCTGCTATAGATTATTTGATTAATCTACACTATGATGAAGGACAAATTGATGATATAGATCATCTTGGAAATCGTAGAATCAGGTCTGTTGGTGAGCTTTTACAGAACCAGTTTAGAGTCGGACTTTCAAGGTTAGAAAGAATTATTAAAGAAAGAATGACTTTGCAGGATGCAGATACTCTTACTCCAGCAAATCTTTTAAATCCTAAACCATTAATTGCTGCAATTAGAGAGTTCTTTGGTTCATCTCAATTAAGCCAATTTATGGATCAAACCAATGCCTTGGCAGAATTAACACATAAAAGAAGATTGTCTGCACTTGGTCCTGGTGGTTTGTCTAGAGAACGGGCAGGATTTGCTGTTCGTGATATTCATCCAAGTCACTATGGAAGAATTTGCCCAGTTGAAACGCCTGAAGGTCCTAATGCAGGGTTAATTGGCTCACTTGCAACGCATGCAAGAGTTAATCAATATGGTTTTATTGAAACACCTTATAGAAAAGTTATTGGTGGTGTAGTTTTAAATGAAATTCAATATTTATCTGCTGATGAAGAAGATAATTTTCGAGTGGCTCCTGGTGATGTTCCTCTTGATGAGACTGGAAAATTTAAATCTGAACTAGTACCAGTTAGATATAAAAATGAGTTTATTGTTGTTCCACCAGAAGAGGTTGACTTTGTTGGAGTAAGCCCTATTCAAATAATCTCAGTAGGAACAGCATTGATTCCATTCTTAGAACATGATGATGCAAATAGAGCACTAATGGGCTCTAACATGCAAAGACAATCAGTGCCATTAATTAAAACTGAAAGACCTTATGTTGGTACTGGAATTGAAAAGCAGACAGCAAGAGATTCTGGAATGGTAGTGGTAGCTAATGATTATGGTGAGGTTACTTATGTAAGCTCTCAAAAAATAAGAGTAAAGTATAAATCTTGTGATGGGGAAGCCGAATATGTTTTAACCAAGTTTAATAGAAGCAATCAGGATACTTGTTTAAATCAAAAACCAATAGTAGAGGTTGGTGATAAGGTAGTACCAGGGCAAATCTTAGCAGATGGACCAGCTACTGATTGTGGTGAATTAGCTCTTGGTAAAAATGTTCTTGTCGCTTATATGCCATGGGAAGGATATAACTTTGAAGATGCTTTCTTAATTAGTGAAAGATTAGTTAGGGATGATGTTTTCACCTCAATCCACATTGAAAAATTAGAAATAGATGCACGTTCTACAAAACTAGGACCAGAAGAAATTACAAGAGAAGTCCCAAATGTTTCTGAAGAATCACTAAGACATTTGGATGAAAATGGAATTGTTAGAGTTGGCGCAAGGGTTTTCCCTGATGATGTTTTAGTTGGAAAAATTACACCTAAAGGGGAGTCTGATCATCCACCAGAAGAAAGACTTTTAAGAGCGATATTTGGTGAAAAAGCCAGAGATGTTCGAGATAATTCGCTACGTGTACCTCATGGTGAAGGTGGACGAGTTGTAGATGTAAAAGTTTTTGATAGAGAAAAAGGAGATGAATTACCACCAGTAGCAAATAAAGTTGTTCGTGTTTTTATAGCACAAAAAAGA
>JAHFBD010000050.1 GCA_023250175.1 Candidatus Melainabacteria bacterium | reverse complement strand
TATCTTTTAGATTTAACTTAACTTCTGTTTCAGATACTACTGTATCAGTAGTTGCAATTGCTCTTTTAAAGAAACCAGGGTGAAGAATAATACCTTTTACCTTATTATCTGAGACACAAAGCTTAAGAGTAATATTTCTAGAAGCTTCTTTAACCTTTGTTCCATTTATTGTAACTGTCTTTTCTAATTTAGCTTGCCAGATTCCAGTAAAGTTTTGACTTACAGTTGCTGTAGAAGTACCGCTTGAAGATGGTGTACTTCCACTACTTGTGGTGATCGTTGTACCTGAGCTTGTTGAAGGTTCGGTTATTACAGCAGTACCCGAGCTTGTTGAAGTCGTAGCAGTACCTGAACTTGTTGAAGTCGTAGCAGTACCTGAACTTGTTGAAGTCGTAGCAGTGCCCGAACTCGTTGAAGTTGCTATAGTACCTGAGCTTGAAGAACTTGTTTGACCAAAAGCTTGATTTATTTGTAGGCTTGATATACTAAGGCCTATAATTAACAAAGTTGTAAATATTAAAAAGTAATTAACCTTTTTCATTTTAAAATTATCCTTTCAAATCAAATTTCACTATATACTAACGGTGAAATATACTAGCATTGTTTTTAGCTATACAAGGTCTTTAAGCTCTTTAATTTTTACACAATACTTTAAAATACTTATTTCAATTTCAAATTCTGGCTAAGCAACGTTTGATTGGAAGTTAGCTAATGCTTGTTCTAATGTAAGTCCTTGCTTTTTCAATCTATATTCAATAACAGCTCCAAAGTTACTTGTTCTGTTATTTATAGCTGCAAGAACATCTGCTTCTTCTATCTTATAATCATTTCTACTTGCCAATATATATGCAAAGTCAGAGTTAATATTAGTTCTTGCTAGTTGTTTGTCAGTAGACTCTATTACATAGTCACTTCGTTTTATAATTGCTCTGGTATAAGCATTGTTCAGGTTATTTCTTGCAAAATCTATATCTTTTGCATCAAGTTTAAAATCTTTCTTTTTCATTAATTTGTATGCAAATAGACTTCCTGGGTTATCTCTTGCAATTTGCTTATCTGCCTCTTCAACAACATAATTATCTTTTGCTAATAAAGCTAATGCAAAGTCTGAATCACATACGCTTTTATCATTAATCTTACTAGCTATTAATAATTTATCTTCATTAGTGATTACATAATCTTTTCTACTCGCAGCCTTTTTAGCGAAGTCAGAAAATGGATCTTTTCTGACAGCAGCATAATCAGCATCATTGAGTGTATAATCTTTTCTGTTTAGAATAGCGACAGCATATTGACTGCTAGGGTTTAGTCTTATAACTTCTCTATCTTCTTCTGCAATTACAAAATCTTTTCTGCTTGCAATTAAACTTGCAAAAGTACTGTCTGCGTTTTTTCTGGCATAGTCTTTGTCTGCTTCATTTAAAACAAAGTCTTTTCTTCCTAAGATTGACTTTGCAAAATTGATACCGCCATTTTCTCGAGCAAGCTCTCGAAACTCATCTGTTATAACAAAGTCACTTCTCTTTGCTGCTAGAGCAGCAAAGTCACTTGTTAGATTATCTTTTATATAATCAAGATCTTCAGAAGTAAATGAAAACTTATCACTAGCTAAAATTGCTGTGGCATAAGCACTTGAGGCTTTTTCCCTAATGAACTCTCTATCTTTATCATCAATACTAAAGTCACTTCTTGTGACAATTAACTTTGCAAAATCACTTTCTGGATGTTCTATAGCATAAGCTTTATCGTCATCATTTAATTTAAAATCATCCCTTTTCATTAAGAGTTTTGCAAGACTTGTTCCTGAATTTTCTCTAATAAACTGCCTATCATCATCACTTATCTTGTAGTCACTTCGTATTGCTATTGCTTTAGCAAAAGCACTTTCTGGATTTTCTATAGCATAGGCTTTATCATCATCATTTAATTTAAAATCATCCCTTTTCATTAAGAGTTTTGCAAGGCTTGTTCCTGAATTTTCTCTAATAAATTGTCGATCATCATCACTTATCTTGTAGTCACTTCGTATTGCTATTGCTTTAGCAAAAGCACTATCTGCATTTTCTCTGGCATAGACTTTGTCATCCTCATTTAATTTAAAGTCATCTCTTTTCATAATGGTTTTAGAGAAATTAGCTGTAGGATTTTCTCTAATAAAGGCTCTATCATCTTCTGTAATTGTAAAATCTTTCCTATCTAGAATAGCTAAAGCATACTTACTATTAGGATTTTGTCTTATAAGTTCCCTATCTTCCTCTGCAAGTACAAAATCTTTTCTTGCTGCAATTAAACCTGCAAAATCGCTATTCACATTCTCTCTGGCATAAGCTTTATCATCCTCATTTAAAACAAAATCTTTTCTTTCTAAGATTGATGTTGCAAAACCTGTGGTTGCATTTTGTCGAACAAGATCCCGAAATTCATCTGTTATAACAAAATCACTTCTTTTTGCTGCCAGAGTAGCAAAGTCACTCTTTATATTATTTTTTATATAGGTAAGATCATCCCCATTTAACTTAAAGTCATCTCTTTTTAAAATGGCTTTAGAGAAGCCCGTTGCAGGATTATTTCTGATAAGAGCTCTATCATCTTCTGTAATTGCATAGTCTTTTCTTGCGGCTAATGTACTGGCAAATAAACTATCAGGGTATAGTTTTATAATTTCTCTATCTTTGTCTTCTATTATATAGTTTGTACTATTTAACAGGTTAACTACTTTTGGATCGTTAGGATTATTTCTAGCAAAAGCTTTATCTTCTTCTGTTATCGGATCACTATTACTACTAGTAGTTTCTGTATTCTCTACCCCGTTAGAATCTGTAGAGTTAATATCTTCAGTTGTAGAAGTGGATCTAAGCGGTTTAGTTCCTCCTGTGGTCTTACTTGAAAATATATTGTTAAAAAGTGTTTGTGCTGCTTCATTATCATTTGGTTGAGTGGCTATATTATTTGTACTTTGTTCTATCCCACTATTTTGAGAATCAATTGGGGCCTCATAATCAGGATTTAATGTTCGCAATAAAAGGCTATCTGCATCTACTTGATTATTACCAGTAGTGATATTTATTGGTTTTAGTCTTAATGAATCAATATCCATATTTTTATAATAAATAGATACCCATAAAGTGGGACTAAAAAACTATAATCAAGAAAGGTTATAAAAGAGTTAAAACTGCAAAAATTTAATATATTTTGCTTAGAAAATAGGATACCCCGAATGAATTAAACTTGTAATTTTTTTAAAAAATCGTTTTTCAGTGTTATACTAAATTTCTTGTGACTTCTGATTTTTAGGATATTTGTGTACTCAATGATTTACCCAATTTATTTAGGTAATAACGATTCAACGGACAGAAGCTCCCGTTGAAGGTGAGGCTCACCAAGGGCGGCAAGCTTGTCTTGAGCATATTAAAGAAAGGATTTGTGTGGTTTATCCACCAAATCCGATCAGGTGAAAGGAATTAACAGACGGAAGCCGCAGCTTGTCTGCGGCATATACAAGGAGAGGTGGCTGAGTGGTCGAAAGCGGCATCCTGCTAAGATGTTGTAGGGTCAAAAGCTCTACCGAGGGTTCGAATCCCTCCCTCTCCGTGTTTAATACCCGCAATTAATGCATGTTTTTGTGCACTTCAAGGAACCCCTATTCGGGAAGCTGATGGCACATTTGAAATTAGATTGTTTGATACAGAACATACTGAATATGTAAAAAATATTCTTACAGCACGTTGCGGACTTGCAGTAGTCAGACAAGAAGAACATTAATTAAATAAATTTAATCTATCTTTTCTTTGCTTGTGATAACATTTTCTTGTCGTAAATATATTTATTAAAGAATGATTTAAATAAAACAATTCAATTAAAGAAAGTGAGGAATGATTTATATGATGACTACGAGAGAAGCACTTATAAATATATCTATAATATTAGGAACAATGGGTTTACTACGTCCAGCAGTTAGGAATATGGCACCAGCTTTAGAGACTTCAGAACCAGTACTTGCTTATGATGTTTTGTCAGAGAACTCAAATAGAGGTACTATGGGTCCTATAGACAAAAGCCTTGGACTTGCAGGCTTAGGGATTGGTGGAGCAACTGCAGCATCGCTTTTTTTCTGTCGCCAAAATCGAAGAAAAGAAGAGGAACTTCCTGAGTCTGTGAAGTAATTAATATCCAATGTAAGTAAGTATAGAGAGAAGATAAAACAAATAATGGGAATTGTTAAATCAGCTTTAAATGCAACCTCTTTTTTCCCAAAAGTAGCCATTTTAGGAACTATGATGACTGGTCTTGGTAGTTACATTACAGTAACAGATGCTGTTAAAACTGAACCAGCTATTGCTCGCCCTGAAGAAACAAGAGAGCTTGGTTATAAAATGCTTATTGGAGGTGGAGCACTTACTAGTGCAGCAGCTTTGGCACATTATAAATTAAAACAATCAATAAGAAAAGAAGAGGAAGAATTGAAAGCAATGTTTCAGGAAATAAAAAGAGAGCTAGAGAATAGTAGAATTGATAAATAATAATGATTATAATTAAGATCATAAACAATTACCAAAGAAAAAATTACCATTGATAAAAACGATAGCTTATAATAATAGAACCAATAATGCTCTAGATGGGGTGTTTAAAAGAGTAATAGTAGTATAAAAGGTAATATTTATGACTAAGAATAAATATTTAATCGTAGTTGCAACATTAATAATACTTAGCTATTGTTTGCCATATAAGTTATTTGCTATTACTGATAAGGATAAAGATGTTGCAAGAAAAACTCCTAACAGTAATTTTGCTGAAGGACTGGCTAAAAATTTAAGATATAAAGTAACAGAGGAAGATAGGTTATTCATAAGAAATAATCCATCTACTAAATATGCTCGAGAATTAGCTTTAAATTCTAACTACATAGTTACTACAGAAGATAAAACCTTTGCACATAAAAATCCTGATACTGGTTTTGCTGAAGGACTAGCACAAAATCCAAGTTATTTAATTAGACCTGAAGATAAAGAATTTGCTCGTAATAATCCAAGTACGAGATTCGCTGAAGGCTTACTTCTAAATCCAACTTATATAATTGAGCCTGCTGATAGAGAGTTTGCCAGGAATAATCCTGATCTCTCAATCTCAGGAAAAATAGGAAAGAATCCTAGTCATTAAACCAGATGCATTTAACAACAATAAAACCTTTTACGACAGACGTTAATATATTGCCATTAACTAGCAGAATCCCCCACATATTTCCATATGTTAAAGAAGTATTTTTAAATGAAATAATTAGTTGTTTAGATACTGACTTCTTCAAGCCTATTAGGCAAGATTATATAGATTTTGATAAGTGGTTTAAAACTAAATCTGAAGAAGGACGCAAAGCATGGATTTATGAGTTAGGGTATAACCAAATAAATGCAATATGCATTTATAAAGAAGAGCATTCACCTAAAGTAACTGCACATGAGCATCTTTTTGGTAAAACTTTGAAGTTATGCACTTTTAAAATTGATGAGAAGATGGGAAAAAAAGGAGTAGGGGAATTGCTTTTAAAAAAAGCCCTGGCATATGCAACTGAAAATAAGATGGAAAACATATATGTTACGGTGCGTTCTAATAGAAATGAGGTAATAAGCTTTTTTGAAAAGTTTGGATTTAAAAATCAAGGTATATACCACAATGATCCAGGCGATCTGGTTTTAGTAAAATCTATTTTCCAAAAGAAAATTTAAAAAACTAATATCTTCAATATTTATCCAGAGCCAGATTTAACTCAAGTACATTTACTCTTTTTTCACCTAATATCCCTAATTGCTTTAGTTCAATATGTCTATTAATTAGTTTTAGGATTTCTTCTTCTTTTAACTTTCTTAATCTTGCAATTCGTGGAACTTGAAATACTGCAGCCTCTGGTGTTATATGTGGATCAAGTCCGCTAGCAGATGTTGTAATTAAATCAAAGGGTACTGATTTGCTTGGATTTTCAAGTTTTAGTTTTTTCCAATCAGATTTAATTCTTCCAATTAATTTTTTATTAGTTGGTCCAAGATTAGAGCCCCCCGATTTATCAGCATTGTGATTTACTGCAGAAAGCCTAGGATGAAAGTACTTTGCCTCAGTAAAATCTTGACTAATTAGTTTTGAACCAATTATTTTATTTTTATGAGTAATTAAACTTCCATTTGCCTGATATGGAAAAATAGCTCGAGCAAGAAGTGTCATGGTCAAAGGATAAATCAATCCTGTTATAAGTGTAAGAACTAATGTCATTAAAATTGCTGTTTTGAATTGATTGAACATCTCTTTATGACCTCACCTTATACTAAATGTAAAAAAATAACAAGCATATCAATTAATTTAATTCCAATAAATGGAACAATAATCCCTCCTACCCCATAAACAAATAAATTTCTTCTCAACATTGCTGCTGCTCCAAGTGGTCTAAAAGCAACTCCTTTTAGTGCAAGTGGAAGAAGAAAAATTATTATAAGAGCATTGAATATTACTGCTGACAAAATTGCACTGTACGGGGTATTGAGTTTCATTATATTTAAGGCTCCTAATTCAGGATAAGTTATATAAAACATGGCTGGAATTATTGCAAAATACTTAGCAACGTCATTTGCAATGCTAAAAGTAGTTAAAGCTCCTCTTGTTATAAGAAGTTGTTTTCCAATCGCAACAATTTCTATAAGCTTTGTAGGATTTGAGTCTAGATCAATCATATTAGCTGCTTCTTTGGCTGCCTGAGTACCAGAACTCATTGCAACCCCTACATCAGCTTGTGCTAGTGCAGGAGCATCATTTGTTCCATCCCCAGTCATTGCTAATAACTTTCCCTTAGATTGCTCATTCCGTATAAGGTTTAACTTATCTTGTGGTTTAGCTTCACTGAGAAAATCATCAACTCCTGCCTCTTTTGAAATAGCCTGGGCTGTAAGTGCATTATCACCAGTAATCATAATTGTACGGATACCCATTTGCCTTAGTTCCTGAAACCTCTCACGCATACCACCTTTAACAATATCTTTTAAATGAATTACACCAAGCAATTGATTATTTTTTGTAACTACAAGTGGTGTCCCACCAGATTTGCTTACTCTTTCAACTGCTTGTATAAGATCATGTGGAACCTGAAAAGATGCATTGTTAGTTTTTTGTTTTATGTAATCTAATATTGAATCATAAGAACCTTTTCTAATTTCATTCCCTTCAAAATTAACCCCGCTCATTCTAGTATGAGCAGTAAAAGGAATAAACTCTGCATTTAATTGTGCTAAATTACGCTCTCGTAAGCCATATTTATCTTTTGCAAACTTGACAATTGAACGCCCTTCAGGAGTCTCATCGCTTAATGAAGACAGTTGTGCTGCATCAGCGAGATCAAGTTCGCTTACTCCAGTAACTGGAATAAACTCATCTGCCATTCTATTTCCAAACGTAATTGTTCCAGTCTTATCCAAGAGCAAAGTGTCTACATCACCAGCTGCTTCTACAGCACTTCCACTCATTGCAAGTACATTATGCTGGACTAATCGATCAATCCCAGCAATTCCAATCGCTGAAAGTAAGCCTCCAATAGTAGTAGGTATTAAGGTTACAAGGAGTGCAATAAGAATAGTAACTGGTATGTGTGTACCAGCATAAATAGCAAACATTTCAATTGTTGCTGTTGCAATTAAAAAGATTATAGTCATGCCAACAAGCAATATACACAATGCAATTTCATTTGGTGTCTTTTGTCTTTTTGCTCCTTCAACCAATGAAATCATTTGATCTAAAAATGACTCCCCCGGATTAGAGGTGATTTTTATTTTTATCCAGTCAGAAATAACACGAGTCCCGGCAATTACTGAGGACTTGTCTCCTCCGCTTTGTTTAAGCACTGCTGCAGATTCACCAGTTATTGCAGACTCATCAATCAGTGCAACTCCTTCAATTATTTCCCCATCTCCGGGAACTATATTATTTGTTTCAACTAAAACAATATCATCCTTCTTTAATTCTTCAGCCGGTAAAAGCTTATAATCACTTGATTCTAAATCTTTTAGCAGCTTTGCTTTTGTTTCTGTTTTTGTTTGTCTAAGTGAGTTAGCCTGGGCTTTACCACGTCCTTCTGCCATTGCTTCAGAGAAATTTCCAAAAATCACAGTAAACCAAAGCCATGCAGTAATTTGACCAACAAACAAAGGACTTTCTTTGACAATGTTACAGATACTTAAAATAAAAAACAGCGTTGTTAAAACCGCAACAATCTCTACAACAAACATTACTGGATTTCTAATTAGAGTAGCTGGGTTTAGCTTAAGAAAAGAATCAACAGTAGCTTGTCTTAATATTTTAGTGTTTATAATTGATTTTCTTTTCATTTGTTTCTCTGTGGTTAAAGGTTAAAATGCTTTTCCATTTATCATTAAGAAGTGTTCTACTATTGGTCCAAGTGATAGAGCTGGAAAATAAACAAGACCACCAACTGTAATAATTACCAGTATTAAGTAAAAAACAAATGTTAAGTCAGTTGTTGGCAATGTACCATTTGATGGTGGCACTATTTTTTTTCTTACCAGTGAGCCTGCTATAGCTAAAGTAGGAATTATTATTAAAAACCTACCTACGAGCATTGCAAGTCCAGTAGTAAGATTATAAAAGAAGGTGTTTACATTGAGTCCGCCAAAGGCACTTCCATTATTTCCACTTGCTGAGCTAAATGCATAAATAATTTCGGTAAAACCATGCGGTCCAGAATTTAACACTCCTTTTACACCAAAAGGAGTAACACAAGCTAATGCAGTAAAACAATGAACACAAAGTGGCAAAATTAAAACTGCAAGTACACTCATTTTAATTTCTTTTGTTTCAATTTTCTTTCCTATGTATTCTGGAGTTCTTCCAACCATTAAACCAGCAATAAAAACTCCAATGATTGCAAAAAGAAACATTCCACTTAAACCTACTCCGACTCCACCCACGATAATTTCACCAAGCATAATATTAATTAAAGGAATCATTCCAGCAATTGGTTGAAAACTATCATGCATACTGTTTACAGCACCACAAGATGCTGCTGTAGTAACAACTGCATATAGAATAGAATCAACAAGACCAAATCTGACTTCTTTTCCTTCCATATTTCCATTAATATTTAAATCTTTAAGTAAGGGGTTTCCTATAGACTCAAAGTAATAAGTTATAATCACACCTATTAAAAACAATACCGCCATAGCACTAAATAATACCCAGCCTTGACGTTCATCTTTTACCATTCTTCCAAAAGTATTAGTCAGTGCAGCACCTATAAGAAAGATTGCAATGAGTTGTAGAAAATTAGTAAATGGTGTTGGGTTTTCATATGGGTGTGCTGAGTTAGCATTAAAAAATCCACCACCATTTGTACCCAGTTCTTTAATGCTTTCACGAGATGCAACTGGGCCTTGAAGAATAGTTTGTGATTTACCTTCAAGTGTTATTATCTGGGTAGGAGAATTAAGATTTTGTGGCACTCCTTCAAAGATAAAAACCATTGCTAATATAAAAGAAAGAGGGAGTAATATCCATAAAATTGAGCGAGTTAAATCTACCCAAAAATTACCTATATTTTCAGTTTGTTCTCTTGCAAATGCACGGGTAAATGCAATTACAACTGCTATTCCTACACCAGCCGAAACAAAATTTTGTACTGTAAATCCTAGCATTTCTGTAAAGTAGCTTATTATTCCTTCGGGAGCATAAGTCTGCCAGTTTGTATTTGAGGCAAAGCTAGTAGCTATATTAAAAGCAAGATCTGCTGGAATAGCAGAACATTTGCAAGGATTAAATGGCAAAAGGTTTTGGAAGCGTAAGATTATATAAAGAAATACTACACCTATAAAGTTAAATAAAATTAGTGCTTGTGTATATTTAATCCAATTTTGTTCTTCCCTGGAATTAACACTGCATAATTTATAAATGATTTTTTCAATGGGACAAAATATAGGATCAAGTAAAGTACTCTCTTTATTAAAGACTTTAGCCATATATAACCCTAATGGTTTTATTAAAAGCAAAACAATTAAACAATAAAAAACAATCTCAATAATACCGTTAATAGTCATAGTTAAAATCTTTCCGGATTTAATAATGCATACATTAAGTAAATTAAAAGTCCCACAGTTACAATGCCGCCAAGAATATATTCAATAATCATTAATTAGAGTCCCTCGCAAAGTGTTATATAAGCTAAGCAACTGATAAAGAAGCCCATAATCAAACTAAAAAATAAAATATCAAACATAAGAGATTTGTTTTTGAAGAACTCTACCTACGATTATTGTAGAATCATCTTTAAAGTAATTTGTTCATTTATGTGAGTTTATTAAAAAATCATTTAGAGCTAGATTTTATAGTTTGTTTATAATTCAAAGTCTTTTTATATTGATTTAATCTTTGAATCTAGATTTTAAACATTTTTAAATTCTATAATCAAAGTGATATTACATTATTTTATAAAAACTTATTAAAGGAGGTTTTATGACCACATTAAGTCCAACAGGAGTAGGAGCTGTTTTTAATAGTCTCTTAGTATCTGATGATACAAGGTATAAACAAACGGTTGATACTGCTAAAAAAGGTATAGATGAAGCAGTTGCACAGGTTAATTCTAAAAATAGAGAATTTGCTGTTGATCTTTTAACAAAATGTATTCAAAGAGAAACAGGAGTACCTGATTCTGAGCTTCCTAATATTGCACGTGATCTAACTGCATATACAGACGGAGTTGTTAAAGCAAGGCTTACACTAAACCATGCACAAAAACAAACAGATGCTGTTCAATCTATTGTTGACCAGTTAACAAAGGATACTGCAGGCACATTTAGTCGAGGGATTGAACATATTAAAAACAATGCAGATTTACTTGCTGTATTAGTTGGTTATGTTGTAGATGCTAAGATTGCTACCCCTGGATTTGAAAACCCATTTGCATCATCCGATGATTTAAAAGAAGCTGTAGTTAAATCTATAACAGGAACAACTGAAAAATAAACTATAGTCTCTTATAGTTTATGAATGGATATAATGTCAAACTGCTATACAACAGTTTCCTGGTGGACTAATCCTATAGGATATAAATATCCTAATAGAGAAAGTGTTTCTAGGTGGAGAGCAGGAACTAATCCAAATATAATTAATTCTTCTTCACCAATTACATTGGCTGGTGGAGGAATAAGTTTAGTTGGATTACTGATGAGCTTTCTGGGCACTGCTCATAGTAAACAACCTCTTCAGTGGATGGGAATGCTTTTGTCTGGATTAGGAATAGGTGGCTTTATTTATGGTGTAATAAATGATTTCAACATCTTTAACAATAAAGCCACTAGTTCTTCATTAATACCTAATCCAAAACTAGCAAACAATGCATTATCTATAACATCACAAAATAATAACCAAACTATACATCGTGAAGTTGGCACATCTTCTACATTAATGACACCTCCTATTGATTTAGTATCAGACATAGATCTATTAATGCTTGATTTATATCATTCGATTTTAAATAAAGATAAGAAAAAATTAGCTAGTGTCATAGAAAGAGGGAGCAAACTTGATTTAAATGACCTCTCTAAACTATTACAAAACAAAAACATTGAGGTTAAAGCCCTAGCTTTGCTTTCATTAATATCGAGAGATGATTTTAATGACGATACAAAAAAATTAGTTTTAGAAAACATAGAAAATAACAGTTCATTACACGGTGCTCTTAAAAAGCTGGCAGTAACTGAACAAGATAATCAAACAATATTTAAACGAGTAATAGATTTGCTTGTTGCCTCAGGTGAAAGTAAACAAATATAGTTAAAATGTTACAATAATTTCATTAGCTAAAGATAGATAAAAATTAATGAATTCAATTGACCCAGTTAAGAATGTAGGGACTGGAGGGATTACTCCAAAGCCTTTAGTATATAGTGAAGATAACTTT
>JAHFBD010000049.1 GCA_023250175.1 Candidatus Melainabacteria bacterium | reverse complement strand
CTAATATATCTTCTCTTTGTTTTGAAGAAATTGGAGGTGGGATCTCTATAATCAAGTCAAATCTACCTGGTCGTGTAAGTGCAGGATCTATAACCTCTACACGGTTTGTAGCTGCAATTACCATTACATTGGTAGTTGGTTTAAATCCATCCATTCTCTCTAAAAACTTATTTAAGGTTTTAGAGTGCTCATGCCCCACATCAGTACCACTGTTTCCTCGGATTGATCCAAGAGCATCTAATTCATCCACAAAAATAATACATCCGCCTTCTTTTTTTGCAATCTCTTCTGCCTGATTAAACAATCCATCTACTTTTTTAGTAGCAACCCCTGCAAGCGGTGTATTCATGAAATCAGATCCGTTAGTAATAATCATGGGTGTCTTAGCCTCACCAGCAACTGCTTTTGCCATAAGAGTTTTACCCGTTCCCGGTGGTCCACAGAGAAGAACTCCTTTTGGTAACACCGCTCCAACTTTGTTTTTTTCTGTATCCTTTATATACTTGACTATTTTTTCAAGCCTTTCAACAATCTTTGGATACCCTCTGACATCTGAGAATTTCTTACCTGATTCTTTGACTATTTCCCAATTTTTATGCGCTCCCATTACACTTTTCAAAACTGGTAATAAAAGAAGCAAAATTGCTACTGGCAACAAAATAGAAATAAAGCCAGAGCCTGTGTCTATTACTTTTTCAATAGTGCTTTTATCACCTTTTGTAATAATAATAGGTTCAGGAGATAAGGTTCTAAGCCCTTGTTCTAACTTTTGAATTTCTTTTGAATCACTTGGAACAAGAAGATAGTTTCTGTTCCCATTTTTTAATATAAACTCATAATAAGGAGTATTCTGTGCTTTACCACCATTTACCCATAAATAAGCATTTGTGATTTTTCCAAGCTTTGCCTTATCTAAGACTTGATCAACAGTACTTAAAAATACACCATTTTTATCTGGCACTTCATTTCTAGATTCTTCAGTCTGAGGAGTTATATTTGTCTTATCTTCATTTGCACAACCACGTATAACATTAACACCTATACCACAACCAACAGCAAACAATGCTAACTTTGGCCAACTTATAGGAGGACTTGAATTAATTTTAGTCATCGTTAAATTATTACTAACTCTCTAAATAAATTAATGTTAGTTTAATATATTTCTAAAGACTAATGGTTAAAAGTAAAATCAATATGTCTTTCTTGATGAAATTAAGATAAGGACTTTACAAGAAAAAGAATAAAATGGTGATGATATTGGTCTGTTTAATCTATTCAAATCAACAAATACAGAAAATAACTAATTTAACTAGCAACTTTTATATGTTGTCCAATTCTAACTTTTCCACTACCCAAAGTCTCTGGGTAAACAGTAGGAGAAAGCTCACATCCAATTTCACTAAGTACTTTATTTAACACATCTCTATATTTCCTATAATCTGTAACAGAGATTTCTCCTGTAATATACAAATGATCCTTTAATGGAACAGGTTTAACAGTAAGAGCATTTAATCCATTACTAGTAAAAAATTCTTGGGCTTTATCTGCCCTTGGGACTAATTCTAATTGATTCTGAAGACCTATTTCAAATTCAGCTTTTTCTTTTTCCGTTCGCCTTTTTTGTGACTCTTGCATTTTTTTTCCAATAGCATCTCCAAGTCTTGAAAACCCACTTGTTATAAAATTAATTACTCTCATTTATTAACTCCTGTTTTTATAGTGTTTTTTATTATGAAACACCTAAGAACTCTTAATCAAGACTTTATATTTTGATTTTATACAATCTTATTTGGTTCATGTTTGCAGAGGCTAATCTTCAACTACAATCCATTTCTTTCTCAGGTATAATTACTTACTACCAATACTAAAGGAAATCTTTAATGTCTCTCAAAATACCAAAAGTATTAGTTATCACAGGACCCACATCAACCGGCAAAACACAAGTCTCATATGAACTTGCAAGGAAACAAAAAGGTGAAGTAATTAATGGTGATAAATTCTTTTTCTATAAAGAATTTGAAGTGGGTACAGGGATCCAAGATTCTCTAGAAAACACGGATGTTAAACAGCACCTTTATCAGATACTTCACCCAACTGATAACGTTCCAGATGCAATAGAATACATTCACACTTCAGCTAAAATCATAAATTCTATGGGTGATAAAAATCGATTTGCTGTTATGGAAGTCTATCCATTTAGCTATATTAAGAAACTGGCTGAAAATAATACAGAATTTAAACCCGCAATAATTGGTTTAAGACCAACTTCACATATTAACTTCAAAGAAAAAGTAGAGCAAAGATTACAAGCATTAATAGAAGCAGGGTTAGTTGAAGAAACGGAAGAGATGCTTGATAAAGACTATAGAAATACTTATGTTATGCAAAACTCATTTGTCTATGGACCTATAATAGAGTATTTAGATGGCGTACTTTCATTAGACCAAGCTAAAGATAAAATAGTCTCTCTTTTCTTAGAAAGAGAACAGGAAGCCTCAAACAAATTTCAAACTATACCTGAAATAAAATGGATTGCTCACGATAAATCAAAACTACCAACAACAATAAGAAAAATTTTGAATTGGGTATAGTTTCACACAAACACTTTAGTTGACGCATTCAAAACCTGCTCATCAACTTGATTGAAATGGAAATATCAAAAACATTATACTTAACTTTAATATGAAAAATAGAAATTACTGTGGCTCATATCCTTTGGCTTCTCTAATAATTTCTCTTGTTATTACATTGTGTTGAGAAGCTAATCTTTGTAATTCTTCCAGGTTAGGAAGATGTTTTTCACATGCACCTACTTTAACTTGAACATAATTAGGTTCACTTGGTCTAAAATCTAGAAATGCTTTACAACCCTCTGTTTCAAACATTCCAACCACATGTTCACCAGATTTTTTGTTATCTACATAAGCAGACATATCAGGTTGGCATGAATGATAGCCACCACCATAATGCACACCATCTTTATCTAATCTAGATTGAACGATTTCACCAGTTGGCTCTCCTTCATTATCTATATCTGAAACTCCATTTTTCTTTCCTTCACAAATAAAACAACTTAACCAGTTACTTCCTATCGGTCTTGGTCTATAAGCTTCAATTTCCATAATCCGCTCCTTATTATTTTTATATTTAAGTATTATAAAACTCCAGTAGTAAGACCACCATCAGCAACTAAAACCTGACCAGTCATAAAACCTGACAGATCAGATCCTAGAAATAATACTACTCTAGCTATATCATCAGGTTGTCCAAATTTACCACAAAGAGTTTTCTTCTTATGAATTTCCCTGATAGTACCCATAGCTTTTTCAGGAATTACTTGAGTCATTTGTGTATCAACAAATCCAGGAGCAACAGCATTAACTTTTATGTTAAAAGGGGCAAGTTCTGTAGCAATAGCCCTTGTAAACCCCTCTACAGCAGCTTTACTTGCTGCATAATTTGCTTGACCAGCATTACCTTTACTTGATACAGATGAAACATTAATAATTGATCTTAACTTTGGCAAACCAATCCTTTGTTCATTTTTCGCAACCTCCCGCATAAAAGGCATTGCTGCTTGTGTGGTAACAAAAGTCCCTGCTAAATTTACATCCAATACTCTTCTCCACTGCTCTTCTGTCATTTTATGGAAAGGTGCATCAGCTGTAATCCCAGCAATATTATTTACTACCTCAATAGAGCCATCACCTAATTTTTCTGCCACAGTTCCCATCAGTTGTTCAGCATCAGCCTTACAAGTGACATCTCCTTCAAACCATAAGACATCATTAATTCCTAAACTCTTTAACATTTCAAATGTTTGTGAGACTGAATCTTTATTTTTATCAGTAATTCCAAGTCTGGTTTCTTGTTGCCCATATGCTAACGCAACAGCCCTTCCTATCCCTCCACCAGCTCCAGTAATTACAACTGTTTTTCCTTTTAAATTCGGATTAAATATGTTGCTTGTAACACCAGAAATATTCATATTTTTTCTCCTTAAATTAACTGCTATTTCTTTAATAACTCTCTAACCTTAAAAAGGTTAAAACATATAAGCTTCTTAATCAAGAAATTACACATCCAATTCGATTCATTCACCAAATCCGATCAGACTTTAGGCTTAGATGCAAGAGCCGCAAACTTGTTTTGCAGCATATAAAAATGAAATGTCCGAGAAGTAACTTGCCGCTCACTTTGTGAGCGAGCCTCGTTCCTTAATGGAGCGAGAACCCTTACGGTTGCCCATACACCCCTCAAAAATATTTTAAACTTCACAATTTATTTAGTGCTGTTCGTGTGATATTCATTGTTTTTCTAGCTGAGAGGAATATTTGTTGAATCTCATTTAAAAAATTAAGATATTCATCAAAAGATATATTTACAATACTGTTCTTTTTTGAAAATCTAAAACTATCTCTACGAGATACATCATTTGCATCTGCAAGCATTTCTTGAATTTCTTCATCACTTAACATTTTATTCTTTTAAGAAGATTATCTAACTCTTCTTCCCTATTAAAAATTTTAAAATACTCTCTTATTATACTAATATTAAGTGACTTATAATTATACTCAATTAACCTTTCAATATCAGCCATATCCTGATGATAACGCTCTGGATCATTCTTACTTGATTGAACCTTAAGACCAATTTGATCTTCTGCTTTCAAAAACTTAATCCTAGACTTTCCATCTAAAATTTCTTGTAGTACCGCTCTTTGGAGCATTGCCAACGCATATTTTCTATGAGCAATTAAAAAGTCAATTCTGTCAGATTCAGAACTTTTACTAAAAAAAATCAATGTCATTTGTAGCTCTCATTACACCAAACTGATGCAAAGCAAGCCCGCCAATAACAGCAAAGTCTATACTGTGTTTTTTAAACTCATTAATTACAAGTTCAAATGTGGATAGAAAATTCATTGGTTAACTTAAGTAATTACTAAGGATATATCTCCCTTAGTTGACACATTCATCCGTCCCATAGCGAGAAACCCACAAGGTCAATGTGCTGAAGTTAAAGTTAGCAAAATCTTGCATAAAGCAGATTATGATTCGCCAAAAGTTCAACACAACTTGTTACATTAATCTTTTTTAATCACTAATCATTTCTTAAACTAAGTATTTTATAAACAAATTAGGTGGGATTTAAAAATGTTAGGCAAAATAAACACAGAAAAATTAGAATCACTTTTATTAAAGGCTGGGGGCAACTTTAATAAACCCATTATAAAAGAAGGTTCAAAGCCTAAACCAGGAACAGATTTATTTGTAAAAGCAGATATCAAATCTGAAAATAAAGAAAATGAAACTGTTAGTTTTAATAAAGAATACCTTGATAAGCTAGTTAAAGAACTGGATAACAACAAATTTACAACCAGAGAGAAAGCCAGTAATAATTTATTTACTTATTTAGAACAAGTCAATTGGGGAGACCTTTATAAAACCATAGCTTACCTTATTGATAAAAAAAAAGGGGAACCACTCGAAGTTAGAAAAAGAATTGAAAGAAGTATTGAAGAAATCCCAAAAATGCTGTCAAAAAAGTTTAGAGAAGATGAAAAAATATATGAAGAATTTCTAAAACTTGCTAATGTAAATGAGGATGAATTAGCAACTAAAGAAATTGATAAGTTATTCAAAAAATGTGGTGAAAATGCTACAAAAGTATTTGAATTACTTATAAAGGAAAATCTTTTCTCAGATAAGGTAAACAACGTATTTGCAAAGAGTAAAAATCTCAGTACTGGTACATTAGATTTTTTATCTAAATCAGGAGATGTAGAAACCAGAGCAAGTGTAGCATTTAATAAAAATACTGCTTTAGAGACCATAAAAAAACTACTTACTGATAAAGATCAACGTGTAAAATATAGTCTTGCAAAAAATCCTCAATGTACAAAAGAATTGTTTGAAAAACTAGCTACAGACAAAGATACAGATGTCAGGGTATTTTTAGGAGGGTATAAAAATACACCCATAGATATACTAAGAAAATTGGCAAACGATAACAGTACGTATGTCAAAAGAGAAGTATTTTTTAACACTAATACACCTAAAGATCTAAAAGAACAATTAATAAAAGATCCTGATAATAACTTAAGAGAACGTATTGCATGGGATTCAAAAGATAGTAAAGTTCTAGAAATGTTATCAAAAGATCCAGATAATGAAGTAAGAAAAGCTGTTACAAGAAATGAAGATACTAAACCAGATATATTAAGTAAGCTTGCAAAAGATGAAGATGATAAGGTAAGACAAGCCGTTGCAACAAATAAGAATACACCACTGGAAGCCTTAAAGATACTTTTAAAAGATCCTTTAGGAGAAGTTATAGAAAAAGCAATTTTAAATCCTAAGCTAGATTTAACTCAAAAAGAATTAAAAGACTTTGCAAAGCATATATCACGCGATGTTCGAAGTGCTGTAGCTAAACATAAAAACACTTCTATAGAAATACTTATTGAATTATCAAAAGACTCTGATTATTTACCAAGAGCGTCTGTAGCAGAAAATGAAAATACTCCAGAAAATATTCTCAATGCGTTATCTGATGACACACATCGTGTAGTAAGACAACATTTAGTCTCTAACAGGAAAACACCAATAGCAATTTTGAAAAAATTTACATTTGATACTGATCCTTTTGTAAGAAACTGGGCAATACACGAATTAAAAGCTAGAGAAAATAAATAAACATTAAAACTTGTTCTTTGACAAAAAAAATTGTCCGAGAAGGGACTTGAACCCTTACGGTTGCCCATACGCCCCTCAAACGTACGCGTCTGCCATTCCGCCACTCGGACATACTCAGAAATCAGAGAACTAGAGGATCAGGAATCAGAAGACTAGAGGATCAGAAAAGAACTAGAAAACAAAATTCCTTCACTTCTGATTCTTTAGTATTCTATCAATCTTTAAACCTTTCTAAAGGTATTAAAAAAGTCATAACGATTTATAGTTTTAAATGATAGGATTAGATTTAAAATTATAGCTATGAATAGCAAGATACAAATATATGACACTACACTCCGAGATGGCGCTCAGATGGAAGGGATTTCTTTATCTGTTGAAGACAAATTAAAAATCACAAAACTCCTTGATGAGCTTGGGGTTAATTTTATTGAGGGTGGATGGCCTGGATCAAATCCAAAAGATAATGAGTTTTTCAAAGAAGTAAATAAGCTAAATCTAAAAACTTCAAAGATTGTAGCTTTTGGTAGTACAAGACGTGCAAACAGTAAAGTTCAAAGTGATTCCATCTTAAATGCTTTACTTCAAGCTAAAACCGAATACATCACAATCGTAGGTAAAAGCTGGGATATGCATGTAGATATAGCATTAAATGTAAGTGAAGAAGAAAACTTAAAAATGATTTCTGAAAGTATTGAGTTTTTAAAGCTTCATAATAAAAAAGTTTTTTTTGATGCCGAGCATTATTTTGATGGATTTAAAGCAAATCCAGAATATTCATCTAAGGTCATCAAACAAGCTTCAGAAGCAGGTGTTGATGGAATTATCTTGTGTGATACGAATGGTGGCTCACTCCCAGAAGAAATAAGAAAAGGTGTTTTAAAAGCTAAAGAAATCGTACAAGACAAATGTATTATTGGTATTCATGTACATAATGACTGTGAGTTAGCTGTGGCTAATTCACTAGCAGCTTATGAAGCGGGAGCAACACAAATACAAGGAACTATAAATGGTATTGGGGAGCGTTGTGGTAATGCAAACTTAACTTCTATCATTCCAAACCTTGAAACAAAATACAATGAAAAAGTTTTACCTAATAATAATTTATTAAATCTTACTCCTATTTCAAGGCAAATATCTGATATTTTAAATTTAAACCCCAATGATCATCAGCCTTTTGTAGGTACTTGTGCCTTTGCTCATAAAGGAGGACTCCATGCCAGTGCTGTAAAAAAAGATTCAAGGACTTATGAACATATTAGCCCAGAGACTGTTGGAAATCTAAATAAAATAATTGTTAGCGAGCAAGCCGGCATTTCAAATATACTGTCATTAGCAGAGACACACAATCTAGAACTGGGCTCAGAACCAAAGCAAACCGCACAAGAACTGCTGAAAAAATTAAAAGAATTAGAGCATAAAGGTTATCAATTTGAAGGAGGAAATGCAAGTTTTATCCTTCTATTACTTGATCTCTTAAATCAAAGACCAAGATTTTTTGAATTGGTTGATTACAGGGTACTAACCAGCTCAAAGCAGCTTGCTGAAGCCACTGTAAGAATTAAAGTAAAAGGAGAAGTTATTCATACTGCCAGTTTAGGAGTAGGTCCTGGAAATGCCTTGGACAATGCTCTTAGAAAAGCACTTACTAATTATTATCCAGACCTAAAAGAATTCCAGCTTGTAGATTTTAAGGTAAGAATAGTTGGTGGACATGATGGTTCTGCTGCTAAAACAAGAGTACATGTTGAAACATCAAATGGAAAGACCACCTGGGACACCGTAGGTCTCAGTGCAAATATCATTGATGCTACATGGCTGGCAATTACCGATAGTATTGAATATGGCTTATGGATAAAGTTAAGGCAAGAAGCAAAAAATCAATTTCTTACATATCCACCTTCCTGAGTTTTTTCAATAAATCCTTTTAGTTCAAGCATTGATAAGCATTTCAATAATTCCTGCACATTAAATTTTGTTTCTTGAACTAAAATATCAAAATCATATGACTTAGAGGACAAGAGTTTATAAACAATTTTTTCATTCTCTGAAAGATTGTTTAGTTTTTCATCTTCCATCTTCAAACCAAGCTTAATTTGCTTATTTTCTCCAATTTTTTCTAAGATTTCATCGACCGATGTTAAAAGCTCAGCCACTCCAGATTTTATTAAAATATTTGGACCATTTGAAGCTGGTGAATCAATTGGTCCTGGTAAAGCAAATAGTGGTTTCCCATATTTAATAGCAAATCTTGCAGTAATTAATGCTCCGCTTTGTAACCCACCTTCTATTACTAAAACTGCATCACTTAAAGCACTAATAATTCTATTTCTTTGAGGAAAATTCCAAGGAGAGCCTGTAATACCCGGATAATACTCAGAAATAATTAAATTATCTTCTTTTATAAGCCTTTCATATAGATCTTTATTCTCTTTGGGGAATATAACATCAACTCCAGTCCCTAAGACTGCAACTGTTTTTCCTTTTTTTAAAGCGCCGACATGAGCACTTGTATCAATTCCAGAAGCAAAACCACTTATTATATTCACTTTATACTCAGCTAAAAGAGAAGCAATATCCTTAGCATTGTTTATTCCATAATTTGTAGGATTCCGTGTCCCAACAATACCAACAGATTTTGTGTTTTTTAAAACAGATAGATTTCCTTTATAAAACAATCCATATGATGAATCTGAAATCATTCTAAGGCTTACAGGATACGCCTCATCACATAATGCAACAAATCTAACATCATTTTCAATTAACTCATTTTGTATCTTTTCTAGATTTATAGTCTGTATGGTTTCTTTTAGTTTTTTCAGTTTGAAAATCTCTTCTTGTTTAAGATCATTTTCAATATCTAGATTTAATATTTTTTTTAAATCTAATGTTTTCTTATAAAGCTTATTGATTAATGACTTACCGTAGTAGCAATCATTTGATGAGGCTAAAAGCAAAAACAAGTCACGATCATTCATCACAAAACGATCATATACTAATCAAATCAAAATTTCTGTAACCGTGGGTTACATCTACTCTTAATTTAGTCTTTCAGCATCTTTGATTTTAAGAGTGCTATTGCCCTTGCATGAACTTGGCTAGCTCTGGATTCTGAAAAATCCATAACATCTGCAATTTCTTTAAAAGTTAGTTTTTTATAGTGATAAAGACCTACCACTGTTCTTTCTTTTTCCGGTAAAGTATCTATAGCTTTTGTCAGACGCTCTTTTAATTCAATTTCTTCTATCTTTTCTAGAATTGATATATCATTAGATGAAACACTATCTACAAGGGTAGAGCTATCATCTGAAGAGCTGTCCTTTGGCTCATCCAATGAAAATGTTCCTATTTGTGCTTCTTGCTGAATAATTCTTAGTTCATTAAGCGTTATTGATAACTCACTTGCTATTTCTTTATCTGATGGGTACCTACCAAATTTATTTTCCAGATCGCTTACTACTTTATATAGATTTTTTACTCGTTTTCGTGAACCTCTACTGAGCCAATCTGCTGCTCTTAGCTGATCATAGATAGCTCCCCTAATTCTTGTAATTGCAAAGGATTCAAATTTTGAATTGCGGCTCGGATCAAATCTATCTACAGCTTCAATTAGTCCAATGGTTCCATATCCAATCAAGTCATCTCTTTCCATACCTTTTAAACTATTTAACGGAAGTCTACTAACAATCCAATTTACGAGGTATGCATATTTTCTAATCAACTCATCTCTCTTTTCAGAGCTCAGCATTGAACTTTCCTCTTTGACAATTTTCTCTAAAAATCTTTTACTTGCCTTTTCACATACATTGATTTTATTTTTTTCTTGAGCATTTTTTAATACCTCTGATGTTTTACTAGCAGAGGCTTTTCTTTTTTCTGACTGATTAAGATCTCGTAAACTCATAACACCTTCCTTTTAATCTTCAATAAGGATATATTCGCTAAATTATTCTTTTCTCTCATCGTCTATTCAAATGAAGCTAATTCCCTTAGGGTTACTCCATAGCCTCCTTAGTTGAGGAGTTAGAATATTTTTCTAAATATTTAAAATGGATTTTTTCTGCCAAATTTGCATGAGGACATATTTTTAAATTGTTTTGTTCTTCAATAAGAATAGATTGTTCAGTGTGATGTTCAACACATCCTGCTTTAGCTAAAAGTTCATTTTTTTTCTTTAAAGCATAAGTTTTCTTATATTCATCCTTAATCCACCGGCTAAGCAACAGTCCTTCCTCTTGAGCTTCAACACTGACATCTCGTTTCTTCTGCATAAGATCACTAAGAGTTAAAAAAAACAGTGATGTCAAGAAAACTAAAAAAGCCCCAGCAACCCCTATTCTTCTATCATCAGTCCAGAACATACACCACAAGCAGAAAGAGGTATTATAAACTAATAATAAAATGACACAGTCATTTCTTGTATATGAAAAGCATTTCATAATTTTTTAATGGCAGGCTACAAACCTATTCCAAAAAGGGTTTTAGCCTACATAATCAGTTATTTCCCATTGAGTTACTTGTTCAATATTAAATTATTTAAACAAAAAATAGAACTAACCACAAAAAATCAGAAAAGCAATTGATAAAAAGAGTCTACCCTAATATTCCTTAGTAGTTTTAAATAACACCTAGAGTATCCCATAAAAATGCTTGCTAGTGACATTACTATGGTCAATTAATTTTTTTTTATTTATTCTTCCCTTGTTTAATAAGCAGTTAACAAGCAATCACTTGCTATAACGCTATATTTTTATCTTATAATACTCAAAAAAATGTTAAAATAATTATTTATTAGCAAGGAGAAAACAATGTATAAAATAGGTGTTTTATTA
This sequence comes from Candidatus Melainabacteria bacterium, assembly GCA_023250175.1. Classification (GTDB taxonomy): domain Bacteria; phylum Cyanobacteriota; class Vampirovibrionia; order 2-02-FULL-35-15; family 2-02-FULL-35-15; genus JAHFBD01. Next base: position 444 of record JAHFBD010000049.1, on the reverse strand, counting down.
AGTGGTTGCGGAGTAATGGATGGTTCTGAAATCCATGAAGCCGTTATAACATTATTAGCAATTGATAGGGAGGGACTAGAGTCTATTTGCATCGCACCAAATAAAGATCAATCACAGGTAATAAACCATATAACAAATCAACAACAAAACGAAAAAAGAAATATGCTAATAGAAGCTGCCAGAATTGCAAGAGGTAATATAAAAGATATAAAGGATGTAATCGTTAATGATCTTGATGCCATAATTTTACCAGGCGGGTTTGGAGCTGCTTGTAATTTAAGTAATTTTGCCCAAGCGGGAGAAAAGGCAGAAGTATTACCCGAAGTAGAAGCTTTTTTAAAGGAAGCATACATCAAAAACAAACCTATAGGAGCTATTTGCATTGCCCCCAATATACTTGCTAAGGTTTTTGGCGATAAGAAAGTAGAGTTAACTATTGGAACC
>JAHFBD010000231.1 GCA_023250175.1 Candidatus Melainabacteria bacterium | reverse complement strand
CTATTTATGGGGTTGTTGAAAAAACTCCTCTTTTAGAAATCCCTAACAACAATACCCCTATAAAAACTTTGACTTTAAATGAGTCATTTGCATCTAAATTAAAGGCTCTTTGTCAAAGAGGTACACCAAGAGACTACTTTGATGTTTACACGTTAAACAATCACAAAGGATTAGATTTAAAACAAGTCAAAAAAGCGTTCATATTTTTCTCTGCTATTGATATTGATGACTTTAACAATTATAAAACAGGGAAAATCCCACCCCTTACTCAATCTGAAGTAGACAGAGAACTTTCACCAATGTTAAGAAAGAATGACTCACCAAGTATAAAAGAAATGATTGATGTCTCCAAATCCATATTAGAAAGATTATTTAATTTCAACAGAGAAGAAAAAGAATTTATTTCTATGTTTTATAAGAAAAATATACTCATGCCAGAGATACTTTTTGAAAGTAAAAAATTTGATTTTTTAAAAGAATACCCTCTGGCTACTTGGAAGTTAAAAAAGTTGGCTATGAATAAAGACAGCTAGATATTACCAATTTTGTATCTCTTTAATAACCTCATCCTCTGTGGTCATTAAATATCCTTGTGTTGTTTTAAGGTCAGAATGTCCAAGTGCCAAAGAAATAATCTAAATATCTTGTATTAGTTAGAATTGTATTTTCACTTAGAGGCTTCCCAACTAACATCCCATTTTTTGACCACGCAATCCATTCTTCTTTGAGCCCTTGAACCGATTGTAAGTCTGAGAGGTGTTTGTTTTCTTTTGCTTTAGTGTTTCTTTGTTCTTTCCAGATCAAATAACTACTTAAAGGTATTAGATAAGTGAATCCACCTTTAAAAGGCTTTGTGATGGTTGGAAGCTCACCATCTTTGGCTAATCTTTTTATAGTACGTGGGTTCTACATCAAAGAAAGGTAAAGAAAAAGAAACTAAAATTAGCGTGAGATTCTCTTAAACATTGAATCTGAAAGGAGAATCTCACTATGAAAAAGTATAATGTAAATCTGTTTAATTTACCAGGATATGTAGTCACTAGTAATTTTGCCTGTGAAGGCTTTTTACAATTCAATGTAAAATCTGCTACTAGTTTTGGAACTTGTCCTAAATGTTCTAAGAAATCTAGAGTTGTATATGAGACTAAGACTAGAAAAGTTAGACATACAAACTGGCATGATAGACCTAGCTTTTTAATTATTAATTCACGAAGGTTTAAGTGTAAACACTGTAAAAGTCGTTTTTGGGAAAGATTTAATGGTATCTTGCCATATAATAGGCATTCTCAAAACTTTAAGAAACAAGTAGCTTTTGAAGCTTTTAATGGACATGATAATAAAAAAGTTGCTTGTAATTACCAAATTGGACAACCTACTGTCTCTCGATGGGTAATTGCTTATGCAAAACTTGAGGTAAATGAAAGGCTTAGTAATCTTTGTCCAAGAGTTCTTGGCATTGATGAACACTTTTTTACAAGACAACATGGTTATGCAACCACTATCTGTGATCTTGCTCGTAGAAAAGTATTTGATGTGGTTTTAGGACGTTCTGAGTTATCTCTGGCTGGATATTTCTCTTCTTTACAAAATAAAGACAGAACAAAAATAGTAGTTATGGATTTATCCACAACTTACAAATCCATAATTACAAAGTATTTTCCAAAAGCCCTAATTGTTGCTGATAGATTTCATGTGGTTCGTCTTCTAAATCATAGATTCCTAGAAACCTGGAAGATTCTAGACCCACAAGGCAGAGCAAATAGAGGTCTACTCTCACTATTTAGAAGAAAAGTCTCTAACTTAAAACCAGAGCAAAGATTGAAGTTTAGAAGATATTTAATGACTAAGCCTGGTTTACAAGCTCTTTATGACTTTAAAAATGAAATCCATCATTTCTTACTTAAAAGAGCTGTAGATAGAAGGAAAATGAAACAAGAAATTAAAAGATTTAATCAAATAATCTATCAATTAAAAGAGTCTAGATTTGCTCCTTTGGTTTCTTTAGCTAACACCTTTGAAGATTGGCAACTTGAAATACTTAGAATGCTTAGATTTTCAAGAACTAATTCCACCACTGAAGGGTTTCATAATAAAATGGAGAGGATTTCTAGAATTGCTTATGGGTTTAGAAACTTTAAGAATTATAGACTTCGAGTATTAATGCAATGTGCTTAGAGAATTTCTTCCCTATTTTTTTCCTTTTGTTGTTGTAGATCCTAGAAGCCGAAGCAATGGCAGCAGCAATGAGTAACCTTGTTATGGGTGAATGAGAAATGCCACGTGTTAGTGCTTCTAAAAATGGTGGACGCTAGAGGATTCGAACCTCTGACCACTTGTACGTCAAACAAGTGCTCTACCAACTGAGCTAAGCGTCCGTTTTCTTTTAAAAATTAAATCCTTAATAAAATTGGATAAATCTTTTTTAGCTAAACACGTTAGTAATTTTATCTTTTCATAAGGCTTCAGGCAAGTTCAAATTTTTTATTAGACAAATTTTATAGAGAAGTTTTATATTGTTAATATGAATTACTCGATAAAATAATTTGATTTATCAGCATTAAGTTAAAACAGCATAAAACTAATCGTAATCCTTTGTATATACGGACAGTAGTGTAAGTATAGATTAAAAATTAAAATCTATAAAGTTGTTTCGGGTGTAGGTTGTTCGGCTTTACCTGAGAAACCATCTGGAATTAGTTGGTAGCCACCACCGTATACGGTTTTAATATACTTTTTCTCTCCTGCCTCAACCCTTGTTCTAAGGTGTCTGATGTGCACTCTAATAGTATCTACATCATCATCGGGTGAATATCCCCAGACTTCTTCAAGTAGCTTACTTGTGCTTACAGTTTGTCCGTGATGTTGTAATAAACAGTGTAAAACTTCAAATTCTATTGGTGTTAATCTAATTAATTTATCAACGATTTTAACTTCTCTGCTTTCTGGAATTAACGTAAGATCTCCTGCATGTAGTATTTCAGGTAAAGTAGCTGTTGGGGCTCTTCCTGTACGTCTTAGTAGTGCTCTAACTCTTACATATAACTCTGGTAATTCAAAAGGTTTAGTAAGATAATCGTCTGCACCTGCATTAAATCCAGAAACTTTATCGTCAGTTCTTGATAAAGCAGTAAGCATTAATACTGGAATTTCCTCTGTTGCAGGATTTTGTCTTATCCTTTGGCAGGCAGTGAAGCCATCAACTTCTGGCATCATTAAATCTAAAATTATTAAATCGGGGATTTCTTGCTGTGCTAAGGCTAATCCAGTAATAGCTTCATTGGCGACAAGTATTTGATGTCCTTGAATTTCCAAATTAACTTTAACAAGTTCTACAATTGATTTATCATCATCTATTATTAATATTTTACTCAATTAATCTTCCTCCCACTATTATTACTTAGTTAGTGGACTTAGTATATTAGTACCCAAACTTAGACGGAAAATGTTAAATCGGTGAACCTAATTGTTTATATTTATTAATGTACAAATAATATAGAATTATCTGGAGCTCAAAGCGTGGAATTTAGAGCAATTAGGCATGAATTCCTAAGATAAAAATAATGCCGAGTGATTTTATC
>JAHFBD010000230.1:2737-3599 GCA_023250175.1 Candidatus Melainabacteria bacterium | reverse complement strand
TACAAAGTTAGGAGCTCATTAGCTCATGGTAGAGAACTAAAGGGGGTTGATGAAAGAAAAATAAAACAATCACTAAAGCTGCTATCTGCCATACTTAAATATTTCTTTCTTTCATATCAGGAATATGATTTTGAAATAATACTACAAAATATTGACAATGCTTTAATAACTAAGTTTAAAAGTTAAGTTATTTAGTTTTATTATTATTTATCTTCTAAAAGTGTAATAGTTTTAACTTTCAAGGCTTTAGCAATTCTAATCAGATTTTTAACGCCAAAATTTCTAGTTCCAAGTTCTATATCACTAATATAAGTACGGTCAAGCTCTGCTTTAGCAGCAAGCTCTTCTTGTGAAAGTTCTTTATCTGTCCTGAGCTTTCTTATTTTCTTACCAATTACTTGTAAGTCTTTATCAATCATAATCTGTATTATGGTGTTGTGAGGATTATCAGTCTAGGAATGATCGTTTTCGTGATTGATATAATTACCCTATGGATAAAGTAAAAATGTGTGAATAAAAAATTCAGCTTACTTTTTACTGACTTGAAGATAGGAATAATTTAGACCGTAGTTGTATTAATGATTAGATCTTACACAAGGGGTTACTAATGACAATAAAAAAAATAAATGAACTTACAAAAAATTGGGTATTGTTTTGTATGATTACAGTATTTGTAATACTTAATGCACATCAAAGCAAAGCAGTAACAGTAGTTCCATCAGAAGCAACTATCAATGTTATTGGTATTCCTAGCGGAGTATCAAAAATATCAGTTGAAGTATTTATTGATAAATCAATGATTGCTTTAGCACCACCAAAAGTCGATGTGGGTTTTGGTTTTTTAGACCCTATTGGGATTCGA
>JAHFBD010000230.1:736-2727 GCA_023250175.1 Candidatus Melainabacteria bacterium | reverse complement strand
CATTTATTCTTGATGGAGATGGAAATCTGATTAACCTTCCTTCAACCCTAAAATTTACCTTACCATTTTTTGGACTAACAGAGGGAAACACCTCATTATCAGTTGGCAATGTATTTGATTCTAGTAATAATACTTTAATACCTATTCAAGGAGCAATGGCATCAGCTAGCGTTAACTCAATTAATGTTATTGAGGCAACCCCAGAATCTCTTGGTGGTTTAAGCAACGATACCTTCAAAGTTAATTTGTCAGGTAGTGTATTAGATACTACAACGGCACTAAATATTTATCTATCAAATTCCAATCCTAATGTAGCAAGCTTAACAACTGGCATATTGTTTAATGGTGGAAGTGCAGAGTTAACCTTGGCAGATACAAATATCAGTAAGAACATTCTAACAATAGTATGGAATGGCTCAGCTGGAGGAGCTGTAACTCTTACAGGAAAGCTTAAGCCTGGAATAAGCAATGGGGGTTCAACAACCATAAGTGTTATTAAAGTTGAAGCTGCAGGTGGTATTGATATAACCAACCAAGTATCATCATCTGTTACTCCATCGACTACTACCAAACAATCAACTTCTTCTAGTACAACAGTTCCAGAGGTAGGTACTAATAACAATCAACCTGTAAATGGAAGTCCCAATAACAATAGTGGGACACTACCCAGCAACAATCAACCATCTATCAACATTGATGGTCAAAGTTCATTAGCTTTAAATTCTTCATTAAAGCAAGCAAAAATAAGATTATTAGTTAGTGGAAATGATATTACTTCAAAAATCGCTTGTGTTGCTTCTCAAGTTTCTGGTCCAAAAGTAAAAATATCTCCTAGAAGAATCATATTAAGTCCCAGTATCACTTCAAAAAATGTAATTGTTTTAATACCAAGAAAAGGAATACTTGATGTCTTAGCCTCTGGAGTTTCTCAAAAGCTTTTAATTAAGGCTAGTTGTACAAATGGAGCTACTAGTGAAAAAGAAATACTACTTAATCCTTAGTTTTATAGTTATTAATTTAATCGTTGTTTATGATGTCCAAGCAAGTGTAAATTACTATTACGCTGATAATCAAAAAATCTATTTAGAAGAAATGCTAGATAAAAGAGTATATAAATTAAAGTCAAACAAGAAAAAAGAAATAAAAGTAAAGGACAAGATAATCAAACAAGTTTATCCAAAAAGCTATTACTATAAAGTTGATGTATCAGAAGATAAAGATGGAGTTGTAAACAAACAACTAAGGACACTAGTTCCTGAACTAACTATTGAACTACCATTTTATCGAGAGATTGAAACTGGTGAAGAATTAATTGTTACTGACGACTTTCTTGTGAGTTTTAGGAAAGATTTAACTACTGAAGAGTTTAAAAATATAGTTGAAAATGAGCTTAATAGTGAAATAGTTGAACCATTACACTATGTTTTAGATGGAGCTGGTTATCATTTGAGATTAAAAAATCCTCTGGATAATGTTATTGAAATCTCTAATAAATGTATTGAATATGGATGGTGCGTGTGGGCACATCCTAACTTTATTAGAAGAATGCAAAAGCATGGAATACCAAATGATACCTACTTTCCTCAACAGTGGCATTTAAGAAATATTAGTGCTGAACAAGCTTGGGATATTACAAAAGGAAGTTCAAATATCACAATTGCAATACTTGATGATGGGTTTGATTTTGATCATGAAGAGTTCATCAATACTGGAAAAATTGAAAAAAAATTCGATCTTGTTGACAATGATGGAGATCCAAGATTAATAGGAAGTGAAGTTTCAACTGACTTCTTAAATAATTTATTAAAGGATATAACTGGTAAAGAACCGCTGAGTCATGGTACACCTGTTGGTGGTTTAGCTGCAGCATCAGAAAATGGTAAAGGTGTAGTTGGTGTATGTCCTAATTGTATGCTGCTTCCAATAAGAATTGCTATAAACAGTAAAATTGCAGATTTAATTGGAGAGCTTGGAGGTATAGCGCCAGAGTT
>JAHFBD010000230.1:0-726 GCA_023250175.1 Candidatus Melainabacteria bacterium | reverse complement strand
TTTTATTGTTCAAGATCTTGTATCAGCTACCGCAATATCACGTGCAGTTGACGAGGGAGCAGATGTAATTAATTGTAGTTGGGGTGGTGGGGTACTATCTAGTAATCTTCGTAATGCTATTAACTATGCTCATACAAAAGGAAGAAATGGAAAGGGAAGTGTAATTGTAACTTCTGCTGGAAATGGTGACCAAAATGCAGCAAAACAAGGTGTTTGCCGGACATCTTCAGTAACAGCACCAGCTAATTATGAACAAGTAATTGCAGTAGGTGCTACTGACAACAATGACAAAATTACTTGTTACAGTAGTACAGGACCAGAAATTGATGTAGTCGCACCTGGAGGTACTCAAAATACTGGTATTTTATCAACCGATCTTATTGGATTATTTGGTTATTCTCCCACAAATATATTTCCAACACTTTCTTTAGGAGTGCTTGGATTTGATACACGTTGGTCACTTCAAGTATATGATAACTTTAGTGGTGATATTGGTACTTTCAATAGCTGGTCTCTAAATTTTATTGATACCAATAATAATATTCATACTTATACATCATCAACTACTCCCCCAACCCAATTGCCTGACGGATTACATCCTACAATTCCTCTTCCATCAGCTAAATTAACCTCTCCAATTTTAGTTTCTTTGCCACTTTCAGTTTATTTAATAAAAGAGATCAACTTCAACTTAGATATAACACATCCAAGCGGGGTTGATATTAC
>JAHFBD010000229.1 GCA_023250175.1 Candidatus Melainabacteria bacterium | reverse complement strand
CGGGTGATGATCTTTGGCATATCTTCTTCTTGAAGCTAATGATTCATTTCTAATCTTTCTTTGAAGAATCATAAGCCCATGTAATAATCCTTCTGGCCTTGGTGGACATCCTGGTACATAAACATCAACTGGTATTATTCTATCTACTCCTTGGACGACACAATAAGAATCATGAAACATCCCACCAGTAACAGTACAGGCACCCATCGCTATTACATACTTTGGTTCTGGCATTTGCTCATAAAGCCTGATTAATGCTGGTGCCATTTTTCTTGTAATAGTACCTGCTGTAATAATTAAGTCTGCTTGTCTTGGTGTAGCTCTAAAAACTTCAGATCCAAATCTTGAAATATCAAATTTGCTCATTCCTGTAGACATCATTTCAATAGCACAACACGACGTTCCAAACGTAAGCGGCCAAACAGAATTTGATCGTGCCCAATTATAAATCAAGTCTAAAAAGCCTGCTAGTGCAGTAACTATAACATTACCTTGTAAGTCTTCTGGAAGTGGCTTTCCAGGAACTTGTATTTTTGCATCTGACATTTTAACTATGCTCCTTAATAATAAAATTAACTATCAAAGTCAAGAACTCCTTTTTGCCAGGCATAGTACAAACCAAGAACAAGAATAAAAACAAAAATAAAAGCCTCTACAATTAAAAAAACCTTATTTGAGGCAATATCAAAAATAACAGCCCAAGGTGCTAAAAAAACAAACTCTACATCAAAAACAATAAACATTAAAGCAAATAAATAATACTTAATATCAAATTGAATATTGCTATCATGAAAAGTTTTCATCCCACACTCATAAGATTCTGTTTTAACTTTTGTAGGATGATAGATTCCAAAAATCCGCTGAATTGTTACAGAAAGGATAAGCAGTGTCAATCCAAGGGAAAAACCCACTACTGTAAAAATTGCTATTTGTGTAAGCTGTGATGCCATGTTCTTATACTTATAACATATTTATTGTAACTTCATAATTTTTAATTACTAATCTCCACCTAAGATTCTTCCAACATCAGCTAATGGTCCTTTATGAGAATCTCCTGTCGTTAATAAACTTACAAGTCTAGACCAGGGCAGTGACTGAAGAACTACTTTTCCTGGTCCAGTTAAAGTAGTTAAAAATAATCCTTCTCCACCAAAAATAGCTGTCTTTATATTTTTCACTCGAGTTATATCATATTTAACTGTTTCTTCAAAGGCAACAACACAACCAGTATCAACCTGAATTGTTTCATTCTCTTCAAGAGCTCTTTCTATAGCCATACCACCACAATTTATAAAGACCTTACCATTGCCAGTGAATTTTTCTAAGACAAATCCCTCCCCACCAAAAAAACCAACTTTAAATTTTTTAATAAAGCTAATATTTATAGCAACGTTGCCATGGGCAAATAAAAAACTGTCTTTTTGCGCTTGCCATGTTTTGTCCTGACTTATATCCAGAGCAAGAATCTTCCCTAAATATGGTGGAGAAAAACCTACTTTACTTCCATTAGATTTTGACCTGAAAACTGGTAGCATAAATGACTCGCCAACAATTAATCTTTTCAACCCTCCAACCCATCCACCAGGAAGCCTAAGATCCATATCAATATTACCTTCCATAAAAAACATGCTACCTGCATCTGCCTGAACAAATTCCTGAGCATCCAGCTCAACAACCGCTACCTGCATATCATCACCTAATATTTCATACTTCATAGATTTAATGCTCTGTTCTAAATCCTTCTACTTTATACTCTCTAACAAACTCATCATTTAAGTATACCTGAGCAATAATTGTATTATCTTCCAAGACAGGATTTCTACATACAACTTCTATGGGCTCATCTATATCCTCATATGGCACAAATGCTTCATAAATATCAAGCTGATTCATATTAGAACCTAAAAAAACCACTTTATATTTCTTTGGCAAATTTTCACTGGCTATTTTTATTCTAAATGACAAAGAAGGATACATATAATCTCCTACTGTTGTTACTCTTAATAAAGCATCAGAAAGCTTATACTTTGCATTTAAATTAATTATTCTCCTTAGTACATTTGCTTTTCTTGAACTTTCTTCACCACTTGATAAAAGCAATTTTATTTTTTCAAAGTATTCATTTTTCTTATTGGAGTCTACTGTGTTTAACGCAAGTCGTTTCAAAAGATTTGCATAGGAAATTTTATACCTATCATTCTCTGGCTCAAGCTGAATAGCTTCTTCAAATGCTTTCTGCGCAATCTCAACTTTACCAAGCTCATAATTAACCAATGCTTGGCGATATAACACTTCTGAATTTCTTCCAAGTGTTAATGCTTTTTTTAGAACTTCAAGGGCTTCTACATATTGTTTTTTTTCTCTAAAGTCAACTTCTAACTGAAGATATTTAGGTAACAACAATGCTTTTAGATTCTCCATTAATTCCAATTCTTTTTTCAACTTAGCTTCTTTATAAGCACTTTCCCACAGAGAAACAGCTTTCTCTGGCAATACTTTACCTATTTTTATATTATTTCGAATTAGTCTTCGGTATAGCTTATTATCTGCATATTCAAGATACTTGGCTGCAAACAGTTGCGCAAATGATTCATTATTTTCTAACTTATTTGCATAAGATAAATCAACCAAAAAATCTTGAAACTCTTTATTTGTTTTAAGCAAAGTTAACAGCTGTTTATTCATAACAATCTCTGTAGCAGTATCAACTTCACCTAATAAAAAATAAGCTTTTGCTAGCTTAAAATTAATTGCAGAATCATTTGGGAAGTATTTTACACCTCTCTCAAGTATTACAACAGCAGAAGCAATTTTTCCACTTGTAATCCGGGCTTCACTTTCAACCAAATATTTAACCGGTGTAAAAAAACTATAAAATACTGAACCCGCTATAGTTACTACAACACAAAGTAAAATAGATATTTTTTTTACCATATAACTATAAAAATGAAACAAATCAATAACCAGGTTATATATCAAAGAAGAACAAAAACATATATAACTATTGTACACTCATAAGAAAGTCAAAGGTCAAAGTTAATGATAAATGCAAAAGGCAAAGTTTTTGTACTAACCGGCCCATCGGGTGTAGGCAAAGGTACTATTGTTTCAGAAGTACTTAAAAAAGTTGATAATATATATCTTTCGATCTCTGCAACGACAAGACAAAAAAGAGAAGGGGAAAATGAAGGAGTACATTACTTCTTCAAGACAAAAGAAGAATTTAATCGAATGATTAAGTCAGATGAGTTTCTTGAACATGCAGAGTTTGCTGGTGATTCTTATGGCTCACCAAAATTTTCCATTAATAATTACTTGTCATGCGGTAAAGATGTACTGTTAGAAATAGAAGTACAAGGAGCAAAACAAGTCAAGGAAAAGTGTACAGATGCAATATTAATTTTCTTGGCCCCTCCATCCTTTGAAGCTTTAGAGGAAAGACTTATTAAAAGAAATACTGAATCAATAGATAAAGTTAAAGTAAGGCTTAAAAAAGCTAAAGAAGAAATGCAAGAAGTTAACCTTTTTCATTATTTGGTGATCAATGACAACTTAAACGAGGCTATAGATAATGTCATTAGTATAATAAAAGCTGAACGGTGTAAAATTAAGTAATATATA
>JAHFBD010000048.1 GCA_023250175.1 Candidatus Melainabacteria bacterium | reverse complement strand
CGAAATTATATTCTTAACCTACAATAGGTAAAAGCACTGAAATCTTAAATTTAAATAAAAAATTTAAGATTACTATTAATATTTCTTAGCAAAGGGAACTTTTTATTTTAGTTCTTTATGTCCATTATCTTCTTCTTCAGTTAATCCAGCTTTTACTTCGCTAGCTGCAGAGCTTAGAGATTCTTTAAAATTCTTTAGTCCTTTGCCTAGATTTCGTCCTAATTCAGGTAGTCGCTTAGGGCCAAATATAACCAACGCTACACCTAAGATAACTAATACTTCTGGAATTCCAAGATTAAATGGGAGCATAACAAGAAGATCTTAACATACTCGTCAAAGAGGTGATAACAAATTGAGGACAACTACTAAAGCCTAAACTGACCAAGCACTACCCAGCTTACATAAAAATATACTGCCCAAATCACAAAGAAATAACTATCTATTCTGTCTAATATACCGCCATGAGAAAGTAAAACATTGCCGGAATCTTTCACCCCGGCATCTCTTTTTAAGAGTGATTCGAACAAATCTCCAAACTGACTAAATATTCCAGTAAATAATCCAATCATGATCCCATGAAGAATATTATAGTTAAAGCGTGAGGGTAAGAAATAAACCATAACTACACAAGCTATCATGCTAACAACAAAACCACCAATAGCACCTTCTAAAGTTTTTTTTGCACTTATTTCAGGTCTTAGTGCTGTTTTTCCAAATATTTTCCCACAATAATAAGCACCTACATCGCAAAATGCAGTACCTAATATAGATATAACTGCATATCCTAACCCAAGCTGTCTCAAAAGTATTAAAAAGCTAGGCAAAAGCCCAGTGTAAACAATGCCTAATACTGAAGTTCCGATATCAGAAATAGAAGCAATCGGTTCATTTTTATTCCCGCGAAATATTAACCTAAAGAAACAACCCATTACACCAAAAACAAAAACAAAAACAAAAAGTTTTATTGGTAACAATTGAGAAAAACCACAGTATGGTAACGACGCAACAACAAAAAAAAGTATACTTACAAACCTTATCCATTTATTTGAAGGACTTATACCCTTCATGCGAACAATACTTATAAACTCAGTATTTACCTGCCAAAATATAAATATCAAAACACCACTCAATATCCAGCCGCCACAGTAGAGAGAAAGTAATGCAATAAATAATACAAGTAGTCCAACCGCAACTCTTGAAAATTGTTCATTACTAAGGAAATTAATACTCACATGTTCTATTGTATCAATAGGATTAGAGTAAAATGTTTCTACCTGCCGCTGGTTTTTTCGCTGTGCTCCCAAAACCAGCTTTCCATAGTGCTTCCAGTCGGCCATTTATAATGACTTACAGATTTTACTGAATAAATCAGATAAAATCTTATCTTGTAAGTCGTTTACTTATAATTATTATGCTAGCTAGTCAGTAACGTTAAAATATTAGTCATGGCAAAACAAAAAAATAACTTTGATGTAATAATTGTCGGGGCAGGACCCAGTGGATTAGCAACTGCAAAGCTATTAGCTAGAAGCAATATTAAGACATTAGTTTTAGAAAGAGCTTCAATAAAAGTAAGTAAAAATTTCTACAGTGGCATTATAAATAAAGAATCTTATGAATCTGTATTTGATGATTTCAATCCTCCACAAGAGAGGAATTTAACAGAAAGCCATTATTATTTTTTAGAACAAGAATCTTTTTCTACTATCTGTCAAAACAATGAGTTAAAAAACAATTTTTTTATACGTAGAAAAGAGCTTAATGATTATCTGGTTAAAGAAACTATAAAATCCGGAGTAAATATAAAACACAATGTATTAGTAAAAGAATTGATTGTGAATGATAAAAAAGTATGTGGAGTAAAGACTTCTTCTGGGGAATACTTTGCAAATGTAGTAGTTATAGCTGAAGGACCTAATTCATTGTTGACTAAAACTTCTGGATTGCGGAAGGGTGATTATACTCCAGAGGAAGTCTTTTTGTTTATTGAAGAAAATATTACTTTGCCTATAAATAAAATCAATGAAAAGTTTAATATAAAAGAGAATGAAGGTGTTGTTCTCCGGCTACTTACTAGTTTATTATTTAGTGCTAAGAGCTTTGGATATATCTACACGCTGAAAGACTCTGTTTCCTTAGGCTTAGGAGTCTTATTGTCAGATTTGATTTCTTTGAAAGTCAATATAAATACTTTACTAGATAAGCTTAAAAAACATCATTCGATAAATTCTTTTATTTCTGGTGAAACTATGAATAACTACACTTCATATACATTACCTATAAGTGCCTGTTATGGGAAACAGTTACCTAGGCTTTATATAGATGGTTGTCTTGTTATCGGGGGAGCTGCAACATTAATTGATTTGTTTGAATTGGATTTATCTGGATTTGCATTGCTTTCAAGTCAGTATGCTGCTAGTACAATCATTAAAGCAAAAGAAGAAGGAGACTATTCTTCAGGACTTTTATCTCAATATGAAAAACTAGTAAAAGAGAATATCATTCAAAAAAAAATGAACGATATAAAATCCAAAACAAAAGACAACGATGATTTATACTCTTTAGTTATGAGAAGTAGATAAAGATGGCAAAAATAAAAAAAATACAAAGACAAGATGATATAAAAGAAATGACAATAGAAGATAAGCTTTATCTTGTTAATTTTAAGCCTAATATTGAGTCTCATATAAAGATAAACTCTGATATATGTTTAATTTGTAAGAATAAAGAATGTACAAAATTTTGTCCGACTAATGTTTTTGTTTTGTCTCCGATAAATGAAGAGATTGTTGTAACTTATGAAAACTGTATGGAATGTGGGGCATGTAGGATGGGTTGTCCATATGAAGCGATTAAATATGAACACCCTGAAGTTAGCTATGGAAAGCTGTAAACAGCAATTGACAATTAAGAATTTATCAATGACAATGATGTTTGATGCTCTTTCACATTATAAGTAGTACGTATAAAGTCTGTGTAGAAGTATATTCAAGACTTCGAATAAAAGGCATAAAGCGTTTATGTTCTGTTATTCGTTTTAGTTTAACAGTGGGATTTTATATCTGGTTAGAGCATAAAGATTTCAGAAATGATAGTTTACTGTTTTATCTATGTACTAAATTTGATCAATTATTACTTGTCCCGAAAGAAGAAAGAGATATTAAACGGGCACAGTGGTTATTAAAAGAAATAATAGTCCAGGGTCCTACTTTTATTAAGCTTGGGCAAGTCTTAGCAAGTAGAGCAGACTTAATACCGCTAATCTACATGAAGGAACTTGCAAAATTACAAGACGAAGTACCATCTTTTGATAATGAGTTAGCCTTTGAGATTATAAAATCCGAATTGAAACGTCCTATAGCAAGTGTTTTTGTAGAGATAAGTGATAAGCCTCTTGCTTCTGCTAGTTTAGGGCAAGTATACAAAGCAAAGCTTTTAGATAATAACAAAGAAGTTGTCATTAAAGTTCAAAGACCAAATTTAAAGCAACAAATAGAAGAAGATGTTTTTATCCTAAAAGCTATTGCAAAAGAAATTGTAAAGTACCCACAATTAAGCAAAAGAAATAATTATTGTGAGTTGCTAGATGAGTTTTTAAGAGTGATATATGAAGAAATTGATTATATAAAAGAAGGGAAGCATTGTGATCTCTTTAGAAAGAATTTTAGAGAATATCACAAAGTTTATGTTCCAAAAGTTTATTGGCAATATACAACACGCAAGATAATTACTCTTGAGCATATACATGGATGGAAAGTTACAGATACAAAAAAAATAACTGATGCAGGATTTAACTTGAAGGAGATTACTAAGGAAGGTTGTAATATTTATCTAAAACAGTTATTAACAGATGGCTTCTTCCATGCTGATCCACATCCTGGCAATCTTAGATTAATGGAAGATGGAAGATTGGCATTTTTTGATTTTGGGATGGTGGGATATGTTTCCAAGGAAACTCAGATTAAGCTAATAAATACAATATTACACTTAATAAATCGTGACTATAATGGTGTTGTAGAAGATTTTAGATCCTTGGATTTATTAACTAAAGATTTTCAGGAACCAGAAAAGCTTGCTAATGCCCTACAACCGATTTATGATAAACGATTTGGGTATTCGGAGGATATAACTACAAGTTTTAAACAAATATTAGAAGATCTTGCTCATGTTTTTTATGAGTACCCATTTAAAATTCCTGTTGAGCTTGCACTAATTATTCGAGCATTATTAACACTTGAGGGAGTAGGGCATGCCTTAGATCCAGGATTCAATGTCATAAAAGCATTGATGCCATTTGTACAAAGATATCTTTTCAAAAAAGAAGGAGCATGGCTGAAAGAACATTTAGTGTATCAATTTACAAATAGCAATTTGACATTTAAAAATGCAAAAGAACTTCTAAAAGCCGGAGTATAGGTATATTGTTTATTACTACAGGCTATTAAGCTATAATGAATAAGAATCTTTTATTTTGATTCTCTGATCTCTGACATCTGATTTTCTGAAAGGGCCCATAGCTCAGTTGGTAGAGCACTTCCATGGCATGGAAGGGGTCAGGAGTTCGAGTCTCCTTGGGTCCAAATTTCCTTTATAAAGCTCCAGACAAGCTGGAGCTTCCATCGGTCAACTCCTTTCACCCGACCGGTTTTGGTGAATAAATCACACAAAACCTATAAGTGCCAATACGATATTTACAATCTATAATTCTGATAAATAACTACTCCTGACCCCTTCCCAGGTCAATAAATGTGCAGTCATATTTGTTCTAATAAAATGCCGTAGGCATTTTGACTGCACAAGGGTCAGGAGTTCGAGTCTCCTTGGGTCCAAATTTCCTTTATAAAGCTTCAGACAAGCTGGAGCTTCCATCGGTCAACTCCTTTCACCCGACTGGTTTTGGTGAATAAATCACACAAAACCTATAAGTGTTAATAGGATAATTTGTTTTATATTCCTAACCACAAGATAATTTGCATATCCAGATTAAATTCGAATTACTTGATTAAGTAAAAACATTCTTGATATTGTATCCTCAGTTTATATTTATCCAGAATAAAATATGAAAATAAATCCAATTCTTTTACAGAAAGCTTCTTTGCTATTTCAAGATAGACCAACTCAAGATGAACTTGAAACCCCAGTCATTTCACCAGCTTCTTCAATCGCTTCTTTAAGTACTTCTTCAAGTATGTCTCAAACCGACTTTATTCCAAATAATCAATCACGACTACTTTAAAACCAAATTCAATATTTAGAAGAGCTTTCTTGTGCTGGTGCTACAGAA
This sequence comes from Candidatus Melainabacteria bacterium, assembly GCA_023250175.1. GTDB lineage: Bacteria > Cyanobacteriota > Vampirovibrionia > 2-02-FULL-35-15 > 2-02-FULL-35-15 > JAHFBD01. The sequence continues at coordinate 7,165 of JAHFBD010000048.1, read as the reverse complement.
GATAAGTTAGAGCTTTATTTGGATTCAGTTTCTTATCATATGGAAAAAGGATTTCCAATTGATGATCTTTATAAACATTTTAAAATGCTTGTAGAAAAAAAAGAGTTAACTCGCGCAAAGTGGGAAATTATTAAAGATGGAATCAGATTTCAAAAGATATTAGGAACTGGATTAGATACACTTTTAGAAACTTACAATTCTTTTCTTGGATCTTCCAACAATCATCATTTAAATATTTACAGAACTGCTTTTTCTTTCTGCAAAAAGAATTTGTGGAGCATAAATCCATTAAATCATTTATTTGTCCAGGTAACAAAAGCAGATCTTAATGAAAGCCAATTAAAAGTTCTCGGAAGAATATTATCCAGCCTAAAAGAATATAATCATTGTTTACAGTTACCAGCTGAAAGTCTAATTTCATTAGCGGAATCTGGTATTTCTCGTACGAAGTTAGATTCTAACAATATACTTCTTTATTTAAATACACTACAGCAATTTAAGAAAAGTGGAATTGATGATGTGACCTTCTCTGGTTTTGCTACTGCTTTTACTAGTTTGATATATCTATCACAAAATGACTTAAAAATCCCATTAGATAAAATTGAAGAGTTAACAGCTAATTTATATAATGAGCCTCCTAAGACAAAAACATTCTTTCAGTCCTGTGTTCATTTTATTAAGTCAAATCTTGCAGAAAAAAACATAAAAAGTCTAAAAGAAGGAATTATCTATCACAAACAAAATAACTTTGATATTGAAGAATTAATAAAAGCATATACAAAATTAAGTAATTCAAAGCTTCAAGATAAACAGATTAAAGACTTACATACATCGATTGAAAAATATAAAACAAAACATTGGAGGATTGATGAACTAATAAATGCTTATGTGGATGCCACTCGGCACAAAATTACTGATGAGCAACTGCAAGTTTTAGACTCAATAATTCCTCATTTTAATTCTAAGATAGATGAGATAAAGAAAATTAAATTTTTCATGCATTATTATGCACATTGTGTAAATCGGACTGAGCAAGAAGAACTGAATAAATGGAGAGAGGTAGTGATATCTCGTTTAAAGACTAATCATACAGTCTTACCTCTATTACACAATTTTAAAAATTTACTAGAGGTAAATCCTAATGCTGAACAATGGCAGGTTTATTATGACACCATTGAAGAATTACAAACAGATAATATTGAAATAAGTGAACGAACTAATGATGATTTTGCCGCTCTAGTCAAAAAAGGAGCTTCATTAGAAGCATTAAAAGTTTATAAAAATGCTATTTCTTTTAAAAATCTCTCAAGAAGTGACTTACATTTAATTTTTAATTATTGTGCATATCTCGCTGAAAACAATCTTTATCTGGCAATGTTAGAAAATTACAATAAAGCAATTGAAGGTAAAATAATAACTACAAAAGCAGCAGCAGATAAACTACTAGTTGAAATAAGTATTCATGCTGCTATAAGTAACCTAATTAGAAACAAGTCTCTTCTTGAAGCCCAAAGATTTATACATAACACAATAAGAAATGATCATGTACCATATCCTCAACAATTATCCGATAAGGTTCATCCCGAAGCCATTAGAGTTTATAGAGAGACATTAAACACATATGCCCGAATATTTGATGTTTACCATGGCTTTAGCTCACTTACATTTGAAACAAAAAAAGTGTCAGATAAAGAATTATCCTTGCTAGCGGGATTTGGAAAAGATCTTGCTGATTTTACTGGACTAATTAATGCAGGCAATTCTAATGATTTTCCAGGGCGTGGTTTTTTTATTTCAGGATTAAACTCGGAAAAAATATTTGTAGAAGATCTTAATGCAAAAGAAAAAGGATTAGATCCTATTAAAAAATACAAAGAGGCTTTTCCTCAAGCTAAAGATGAATTTGAAGATTTATCACTTACTGACTTTATCTTTACACGAGGATTTATAGCTATATCATGTAAGAATGGGGATAAATATAATCTGGATGGGAATAGCTATAGTTATATAGTTTTTAATGATCACTACCACAATTACAGTGGTAACTCTGCATTTTTAATACCTACTAAAATTCTCTATGAAAAACTAAAAGGGACAATTATTCCTTTAGATACAGCGAATGTAAAATCTCTCAAAGATATAAATCAAGTAGGGTTTACACCACAAGAGTTATTTCAAGCTGCATCACGAATTCAAGCTAATGTTTTAAATCTAGGGTGGGGCTCAAATATTGGTGGGAGTTTATCCAATGCTTATCCTCCAGATAGTTCTCCTTTCCACGAGTGGGAACGACCACTTGCGAAAAAGAACCATACTGAAGATGCTTATGGTCATATACATAAATCTCATATCGCAGGAGAATATTTAGGCAGTATGACTCCTCATATGGATAAATTACTAGAACCTCTTAGAAAAGCACACGCTCAGGTTTACACCATTACAAATAGATATCAAAACCTTTTAGATCTTTTTAGGTATTCACTATCCCTTTGGCATAAGGGTTTTACAATTGGGCAAAATACTAATATTCAAAATCAGATTATTGAAAACAATAAAGAAGATGAAAAGAATGAACAAAGTCGTGAAATAGAGTTTGTAAACCAAAAAAAAGATAACTCATGGAAAGATAATCCTGGTTCACTTAGAATGCTAATTGAAGCATATAAATGGCATACCAGTGGAAGGCTTAAAAATATTACAGATAGAAATTTTTATCCTGTTTTAGTTATAGCAGAGACTTTACGCTATTCAACAAAATCCAATTCACCTATTTTACTTGATACTTATGACATGGTACTGACTGCAAATGATACTAACTTTAATTTTGTAACTGATATAAATAAACTTACAGGTACAGAAAAAGATATCTGGTTAACTGAAGTTATGGAGCTTGCTTTAGAGGCTTCTAAGGATTTAAGATTTTATGATAGAAGGGATTTGGGGATTGTTTAGTGTGTTAAAATACTAACTAAAATGATAGCAATAAGAAAAATTAATTTAATACATGGTTTTAACAGTGCTGTTGCACCAGCACCACCAACTACTCCTGAAACAGAACCGGACACAAAGCCTGACACAAAACCAGAAGTAGAGCCGGATGCTCCACCAGAACCTCAAACCCCACAACCAGTTAAACAACCAGAGCCTACACCACTAGCCCCACCAAATGCAGATCCAATACCTGATGGTGAGCCCGGTGGAGAGCCATTGCCAGGTATATGTCCAATCAGGAGATAATTTATTACTTTAAAAAAGTACTGGCTTCTAATATTTTTTCCCATGCTTTAGCTATTTGTTTTGCTTCATCATATGGGAGATTGGGATTTTTATAAAAGAACTCTGTTCGGGCACTACTTTTCCATAAGTTAAACTGTAATAAATTCTCTAAAGTAAAGCTGTTTGGGTTTAAAACATTTTTTCCAAGTCCAACAATTTCACGGACTAATTTTTGTTGTTCTTCCGAAGTAGTAGGAACAACTTGTTTCGTAGAAGGAGTTCTGGAAAGTGCTTCAAATAATTCTTTTGTCTCTTCTTCAAGTTTTCCGATAATAACTTTTGGGTTTGAAAAATCTGCTCCTTTTCTGTTCTGATAAACTTTTACAGCAAAGTCTACAAAAAGCATTCGTAAATAATCTCTAACTATTTCATTGAGCCTTAAATTGTCTTCTTGTGGATAATATGGGAGCATTTTAGATATATCCTCGATTTTAATTTCTTTATCTGCAGCTATTTTAATTTTCTTAAAAGACTCAAGGGAACAGTAAGGTAATAAATCCTGAACAGATTGTTGGAATTTCTCTAAGCGTTCTTTTGTGAAAACACCCGAATCAAACCCAGCTTTAATAGTTAGATAATAAAGAATGTCAGATGACTCTTCTGCTATTCCAAATACTTTCTTTTGGATTAGGTTTTTTAATTCCTCACCGGATAATGAATTGGCAGCTTGTGCAAATGTTTCTTTTACACAATCTGGAATCTCTGTTTCAGAGGGCAATTCTAAAGGGTTACCCTTCTCAATAAAATTCCTTAGAGCTATTCTAAGTTCTTTAAGCTTATCAGTTGTAAGCTTATTAGAAGCTACACTTATGTAGTTTGGTTGAATCCTTTGTGTTTGCATTATTGTTCTCCTCAAATCATTGACCTCTTGATAATACAGAAGCTGAAAAGCTTTGTCTATAAAATTGCTAAAGAAACTCTTAGGTAAAAGATTAAATTTTTCTAATAACAAAATAATATCTTCAAAGATTAAGTTAACTTAACTAAAAATCAGATAAACTGCTAGCTTTCGTATAAAATACCAATATGATTTTTACAAAGCTTAATTTGATCTGTTTGATTTTAATACTAACTCTTTTAATTCCAAATCAAGCATTAGCGGGTGGTCCACTTGAAGTAAGAGATGGAAAAATACTTTCTTATGAAACAAGACCCTTTTTCTATAAATATGACACAGGTAGATTAGGAGTGTTATCAAATGAAGAAGCCGTAGCACTTGTGGAAGAATTGTTTAGTATGTGGAGTTCACAAGAAACAGCAAATATAAAGTTTGTAAAATTTCTTAAAGGATTCTTAGAAACGGATATTAATGCCTCTAATTTTAAATCTGTTTTAAAACCAACTACTGATGAGTCTTTAAATGGTTTTACGCCTATTGTCTTTGATGAAGATGGGACACTCTTGGATGCTTATGTAGGTAAAGGAGCTTCTAATAGTATTCTTGGAGTGGGCGGTCCTATAGTACTTCAATTTCAAGAAATGTTTAGTATACCCGAATCCCAGATCATATTAAATGGAATGCTAATTAATGGAATTGATACTAAAGAAGATAAAGAAGTAAGCATTAATGTTTTTAAAAGAACTATAGTACATGAAATTGGGCATGCAATTGGTCTTTCTCATAGTCAGATAAATACAGAAGCATTAGATCCTGCTAGTAGTAAAGAAGTAAAAGACTCTGTTCCAATTATGTTTCCAAGAGGAGTGTCAGACTTGCTTACAATTTGCCAAGATGATACCTCAGCACTTTCATTAGTATATCCAAACCAAGAAAAACTTAAAAAGTTTGGACAAATTACCGGAAGAATCTTTCGTAAAGATGGGAGAACACCGGTACTTGGTGCAAATATAATTTTACGAAATACTGTCGATCCACTTAATAAAGCAATTTCATGTGTATCCGATTTTCTGGAACAAAAAAATGGATTATTTACTTTATTTGCAATTCCTCCTGGCACATATACTTTAGAGATAGAGCCTATTAACACTTCATTTAAAGGGGGAAAGGGGTCCAGTGGTTCAGCCGTAGGACCATATTCAAAAGATATTAATGGAGAATCATTTATAGATCCTGTACCAAAAGGATATTTTACAGATGCTAACTTACCAATTACAGAAGATAAAAATAAAGCTAAAATTATAGAAATTAAAGAAGGTGATCTCTTGACCACGTTTGACATCATTTCAACTTTTGCTGAAGAAGATTCTAGTGCAAGTTTAAATATAAATGGACCTCGTACTGTAACTCTTAAAACAAAAGGACATAAGACGATTAGGATAGAAGTAATAGCTAATAGTTTCTTGGAAGAAAGTATTTGTAGGGTTTATCCATCAATTGATTTAAATATCAAACCAAAAGAATTTGTATTAAACTCTATTAACAATAAAAAAACATTTGGGGTTGCTATCCCGAAATCTTTAATACGTATACTAGTAAAAAACAAAACTGTCCAAGAAGTTATATTAAATGTAAATTGTTCTAATGGGGCTAAAAATAATTTTAGCTTTAACCTCTTACCTAATTAATTAGGTATGTGGTACACCTAAAGCTTGAATTAATGCTTTCAAAAATTTATCCCAGGTGCTTTTCTCTTGTGGCTTATTGATATTTAGTTTATTCTCTGTTTGTAGAGTTTTCTCACTTTCTTTTTTGCCAGTATTGAAGTTACCAGATGGGTAGCTGCTTTCATCTGGTTCAGAAAGTAATCTAAGACCTCTTTGTAAAGGTGATTGGACTGTTATGCTCATTGTATTCCTCCTTAATTAGGAACTAGATAAAAAGCAGAAAGCTCTTACCTAAGCTAGGGATAAGCCTCCTTGCTTATTAAAGATTTAAACTTGAAAACAGTACTCAACAGTGTATCACATATGTATTCTATCTTTCAAGATAAACAAAGCAAATGTTCCTTATTGTTAAAGCAAATTTCTTTTCAGCAGGGACAAGTGGGTTTTAAATGTTTAGTAACCTTATTTAGGTAAAAAATTATTGCTTAAAAACCCCACTAATATTAATTAAACTAAATAATCCCGAATAAGTAATTGATGCCGTTACTATGGAAAGAACTATAAAGCTTATAATGCATGTTCTTTTATCAATATTATTATTAAAACTACCTAACATATTCACCTCATTTATCTATTGGTTCCTAATAAGTAAGATTCCCAAAACAAAAATTGTTCTAACCAAACATAAATTAAACAATTCTAAAGAATTGCGTGAAATTAATCTGAAAAAAGGGAATACATTAAAGTAGGCACATAGAAATAAGATAATCGTCATTTATATTTAATCATGATAATTCCAAAAGAAGCATGGAAAAGAAAAATTGGTGAACCACTCGAATCACCTGGTACTGGAAAAATAATTGGTCCTGAAGGTGGGTTGCCAAATTTTGATGATGGATATTACCAAGGTATTCCTTTAGGTGGACTTGGAGCAGGAACTATATGCCAGTCATATAGAGGTGATTTTTCTAAATGGCATTTGGAAATAGGAAAGCATATTTATAAAACCATTTTCCCTTGCCAGTTTGCATTTTATGAAAATGGGAATGCCGTTGTATTAAATGAATATAAACCACCAGATGGTTCTCTCTCTGCCTGGAATTTCCAAAGACCAAATGGTAACTATCATGCACTATACCCAATAGCTATTTTTGAATATAAAGATTTGCATTTATACCAAGAACAATTTACACCAATACTTCCTCACAACTATCAAGAAAGCAGTTATCCTCTTGCAATTTTCAGGTGGCATATATTAAATCCAAAGAAAACTGAAAGAGAAGTCTCAATTTTGTGGAGTTGGAAAAGTATTTTTGGTAGCAATCAAAATATTTTCTATCAAGAAAATGTTTTTGCTGGTTTAATTTTTGATAACTTAACAGGA
>JAHFBD010000228.1 GCA_023250175.1 Candidatus Melainabacteria bacterium | reverse complement strand
TGTCTTAATTAAGTTAATTTCAATTGGATGTATTTTTTGTGCCTTAGAAATGTAATCTTCCGAAAAATAGTTTTTATTATAAGCACATACTGCAAGGAAATTGTTTTCTGCAAAGAGTTTATCTGCGAATTCTTCCCATTCTAGGAACTCTTTAGAATCAACTAGATCATTTACTGAGTTTGAAAGTTCAGCAAAAACTCTAAGACCTGTATATCCTTCTTTTAAAGCATTTTGAATCATTGTTGAATATGAGTTTTTAGCTTTTGATAGGCTGAATATATCTTCTTCTAAATAAACATTTTTGAAATCTTCAATTATAATTCGTTTTTTATCTCTGACTTCTTCAAAAGGATTACTTACCCCTCTAAACAAATATTTAAAGTTTTTAATTACCTCATCACGTTTTATCTCATCTAATACGATGCAACACCTTTCATTTCTTTTTAATCCTTCGCTTACAAACGGGACTACGCAATGAAAAAATTCTATTTGGCTGCTAAAAATCAAACAGGTGTGGTCATGAAGTTTAACGTCTTGTATTGGTTTATGCAAAATTTTCGTCATAGTTTTATTATACAGCCTATATTGTGTAATTTCGTATGTTAACTTAGATTAATAATGATTGTCTGTTACTGCCTAGCTAGCGTAATATTTTTAAGTAACCCACTTACAAGGTAAGATTTTATCCGATTTATTCGGTAAAATCTGTAAGATGTTATAAATAGCAGATTGGAAGCACTATGGAAAGCCGGTTTTGGGAGTGCAGCGAAAAAACCGGCGGTAGGTAGAAACGGTTATCTAATAAGGAGCAAAGATGTTAGTTATATTTTCAATCACCTTATTTACTAGTGCTTTGCTTTTGTTTTGGATACAGCCAATGTTTGCCAAAATGATTTTACCAATGCTTGGTAGTACCCCAGCTGTTTGGAATACCTGCATGCTTTTTTATCAAGCAGTTTTATTATTAGGTTATATTTATTCTCATGCTACATCTACCTTAGTCAAACTACGGATGCAATTATTACTGCATCTAGGATTATTATTATTGCCACTTTTAGTCCTTCCTATAAAGATTCCACAAGGATGGGAACCACCAGGAAGTACAAACCCTGCTGTGTGGCTGCTTTTATTACTTTCCATTTCTATAGGGTTGCCACTTTTTGTGGTATCTACAACGGCACCACTTATGCAAAAATGGTTTTCTAATACCAGTCACTCCAGCGCACATGATCCTTACTTTTTATATGTCGCAAGTAATATTGGCAGTATGCTTGGGTTACTTAGTTATCCATTTTTACTTGAACCAAATTTAAAACTTATAGAACAATGCAAATTATGGGGAATGGGATATATTACATTAATTGTGCTTATATTCTTCTGTGCATTGATTTTATTACGCTCTAAAAATCTGGCTTCTGAAAATATTGTAAGTACTTCTGAAAGCACTATTACTCTTAAAGATAAATTGAAATGGTTAGTTCTGTCATTTATACCATCGAGCTTACTTTTAGGGGTTACTACGTATCTCACTACAGAAGTTCCACCAATACCACTTTTATGGGTAATTCCATTGGCACTTTATTTGCTAACTTTTATAATTGTATTTTCGAAAAAACCTATTTTAAATCATGAGCTATTAATACGATTCTTGCCATCGTTTATTCTTCCTTTAATATTAATAATAATTTTTGAAGTTGCAAAAGCCATGCTTCTTATAAATGTTTATCACTTATTCATCTTTTTCTTAATAACAATGATCTGTCATGGTGAACTAGCTAAAAATCGTCCATCCGTTAAATATTTAACACAATTTTATCTGTGGCTTTCGCTTGGCGGAGTATTAGGTGGCTTATTTAATGCATTGATTGCACCAAGAATATTTAATTCAGTAATTGAATATCCATTAGCTATATTATTGGGATGCTTACTATGTCCACAATTAATTTCTATCAATGAAAAGTCAAAACAAAGGAAAGAAAGACTGCTTGATATTTTATATCCGCTTGCATTATGGATATTTATAATTCTTGTAACTTATGGATTAAAACTTATAGGAGTAAAAGTAGGAATAGTTAGTTTGTGTATTGTTTTTATTCCAGCAATATTCATTTGTTTTAATTTTTCTAGTCGCCCGATTAGGTTTACATTGGGCATTACAGCAATTATTCTTGGAAGTATATTTTTCAAGGGAGATCAAGGAAAAGTACTTTATAAAGAACGTAGCTTTTTTGGAGTACACCAGGTAGTAGTTACTCCGGATAAAAAGTTTATCCAACTTATTCATGGTTCAACTACGCATGGCTTACAAAGCTTAAACGAAGATCAAAAACAAGAACCGCTTACATATTATTATCGTACCGGCCCCATTGGACAAATATTTAGTGCATATAATAATGAAAATGATAACTGGAAAGTTGCTGCTATTGGACTTGGAGCAGGTTCAACAGCAGCTTATGTAAAACAAAATCAAGAATGGACTTTTTATGAAATCGATCCTGTGGTAAATAAAATTGCTGAAAATCCAAAATACTTTTCTTTTTTACATAACAGAAAAGATAATGTCAAGGTCCTTTTAGGAGATGGAAGACTACTAATTAAAAAAGCTGAAAGCAATAAATATAATTTAATTGTTTTAGATGCTTTTAGCTCAGACAGTATACCTGTTCACTTATTGACCAAAGAAGCCATTGAACTATATTTATCTAAACTTGCTAATAATGGGATTTTAGCTTTTCATATTTCTAACAGATTTCTTAATTTAAGACCTGTACTGGCTAATATAGCTAACTCTTTAGGATTAGTTTGTTATTTAGAAATAGATTATCCTATTAAAAAATCAGAAAAAAAACTAGGGAAATATCCTTCTCACTGGGTTGTAATTGCAAGAAAAGAAGAAGATGTAAAGAAACTACTACTCTCTAATTCTAAATGGCAAGCACTTCAGCCGACAAATGCACGTGTTTGGACTGATGATTTTTCAAACATTTTTAGTGTAATAAGTTTTAAACTTTCTAACAAATAGTATCAATCCGCTAAAACAAACTCTCATTTTCCTGCCTTTCCGCAGACAAAGTTTTGCTTTTACTCGCATAGCTCGCAAAGCGCAAAACTGTCTGCTGGGCGCGGAAAATGGTAAGCTTAATTGTGCGGATTGGTATTATAATTATTCACCAATTATTTTAATCAATATTCTTTTATTTCGTTTACCGTCAAATTCCCCATAAAATATTTGCTCCCACGGTCCGAAATCTAACTTGCCATCTGTAATTGCCACCACCACTTCTCTACCAAATAATTGTCTTTTTAAGTGAGCGTCTCCGTTATCTTCACCAGTATTATGATGTCTATATTTACTAACATCATAAGGAGCAATGTTTTCCAAAAATTCATCAAAGTCTTGAATTAATCCTTGCTCATCATCATTTATAAAACAACTTGCTGTAATATGCATAGGATTAACTAATACAAAACCTTCTTTAATATTAGATTTTTTAAGTGCTGCCTCTACCTGAGAAGTAATATTTATATATTCTCTTCTTTTTTTAGTATCAATAGTTATGCATTCTCTATATGATTTCATTGTTACTTTCCGCTTTCTTTGACTAATTATAGTACTGATTGTGTATTGGATTTTAAGTCTTGCAAATTTACAA
>JAHFBD010000047.1 GCA_023250175.1 Candidatus Melainabacteria bacterium | reverse complement strand
AAATGGCAAAGCGTTTTTTCTTGCTACATATCCATCTACTGATGAAGGTAATGAAAGGCTTTGGACAGTAAATAAGCTTAGGGAATTCTTGAATAAAGAACTTCCTGGCTGGACATTTGAGGAATCACAAAGCTACATTCCTGGCTGTAATTCCCATGGTAATTATGTTGTAGTTTGTATACAACCCCCACAAGAATCTGTTAATAGGTTTGATTTACTTCTTAGGAATCCTGAGAGCTTTGAGTTTGATCCAAGATTTTATAAGCATACAAAGACACAACACTCACAGAAAAAGAAGCATTCAAAAACCTATTCTACAAGCTACAACTTGTCTATTTAAAGCAACAAACCAAGCATTAATAACACTTGATTTGTTGTTTGGATTTATCTATGAGCTTAAAAAAGCTGCTGCTTCTTTTGCTGCTCTATTTATATCAGCTTCATCTGCAACAGTAACTACTTTTACAAGTCTTGCGATTGCTTCCTTGTTTTGGTCTACAAATTCTTGAGTAAATCCTTTTCCTGGAATTAGCGGAAGAGTTGTATCACCTGCAAGCTTTTGGGCTAAATATGCTGAAGCATTATTTGGTCTATTTTTCTTAGAATCCCAAACATCAGCTTTTACAAACTTGTTATCAAGAATTACTACTTTATTACCACGTTTAATTGCATTAACAAAATCACCAACAGTTGCATCTCTACCACCAGTAGCTAAAAATGAGTTTGAAACTACTGATGTAGCTCTTGAATATTCATCATTGTCAGGTAACACATACTTTGCTTCTGCTTTGTATCTATTGTTATCAATGCCTTCTTTTGGGAAGTTATCAGGATTAATGTATTGTACATATCCTTCTGCAGTAACATACTTAATAGGAAGCCTTGATCCATGCGCAGCAATTGTACTAATTGCATCAATACTACCTTTATCTGCAGTTGGGCTCGTAACAAGACCAACATTACCAGCTCCACCTAATTCATTAACAAGAGCATTTACAAATAATTGTGTAGGAGCTTCATAACCTTCTGGAGCTGCAGAATAACCAGCTGTTGCAATTCTGCATGATAATCCTATCCATGCACTTTCTTGCGGTACATTTTCAGCCTTATTAACTCTTACCAGGTTAAAAGGATTTTCAACTATTCCTTTTGCCTCATCTGTTTTAGTTGCAGCCTGTATACCACCAACTTGACCTAATATAACCTTATTAACATTTGTACTCATATTTTTATCCTCCAATAATTTTTCTAACAAAACCGATTGTAAGGAAAAAGAAACATAAGCGTCAACAAAATCGACATTACAAAATGCTTAAATTAACCCTCCTTCATAAAAGGCAAGAAATAAGGCTACAGCAAATAATCTAAGAACAATTATGATGTCGAAAATATCGACACTTTAATCAATCAAACATTAATGGCGACAAAATAATCGTCATTTAATATAATTAATTCTATGAGCATAATAAATATTCTTCAACAGCTTGGGTTTTCAAAAAATGAAGTTGACATTTATCTTGCTTCATTAGAACTAGGATTGTCATCTGCTCAAGATATTGCAAAAAAAGCAACCATTAAACGAACGACAGCATACTCAGTCCTGGATTCTCTTGTACAAAGAGGTTTCATTGGAAAGACAAAAGTACAGCGCAAAACAAGATTTTTAGTTGAGCCTCCGGATAAGCTTTTGTTTATGGTTTCAAATTTGCAATCCCAGCTTTCCAAGCTGCTTCCAGAATTACAAGCACTCTATAATGCGAAACAAACCAAACCAAAAATTACTTTTTACGAAGGCAAAGGAGCTATTCAAAATGTATATGATGATACTTTAAGAGAAAAGCCAAAAGAAATCCTTGAGTGGAATACTGACAAATACTTCAAATATTTCCCAAAAGAATATAACTACATTCAAAAACGAATGCAGCTAAATATTAAAGCCCGTCGTATGGCTCCCAGCAATTCTATCTGGCATAAAAAGCATAAGCCCCTTGATAGAGTTGAACTCGCTGAAACAGTAATAGTACCTGGTGAAAGATTTTCACCAGAAGTAGAAGTAAATATTTACAACAATAAGGTTGCATTTATAAACTATGTTGAAAAGATGTCTGTGATTATTGAAAGTCCTGCAATTGCAAAAGTAATGAGACAAGCTTATGAATTATCCTGGATTGGTGCAAAATCTGTAGAGGTAAAAACTCCTTAAGAAGCTGTAAGATATTTACTATAACTCTATTTCATATCTTGGCAATGATCTACTTAAAAAGGTTTTTAATAATACTTAATTCACGGAAGGGATCCCCCTGATTAAGGGGAACCCTAAATGAGGTACATTTTGGCTTAGATGATTAAAAATTATTCAATAAAGCTTGCAAAAACAATTCTATTTTTTTGTTTTATAAATAGCTTAGTAGTCTCAGCTTCAACGACTTCTCCCACAACTACTACCTATCCCACCACAACTACTACCTATCCCACCACAACTACTACTTCTCCCACGACTACTACCTATCCCACAACTACTACTTCTCCCACAACTACTACCTATCCCACCACAACTACTACTTCTCCCACGACTACTACCTATCCCACAACTACTACTTCTCCCACGACTACTACAACCACTTATCTAACCACCCAACAAATATTACAAGCACAAGAAGCTGCTGCACTACAAATGCTGACACAACAGGATGTCCTAGATTTACAAAGTGCAATTCAACAACAAGTTTCACCACCGCTACCATATATACCTCCAACGTTACCAATAGTTCCAACAAGGGAAAACAAGTGCGCTAAAGATTTTGAGATTAGATCTCAAGGGGAAAATATTTTAACATCTGAAAATATCGCAAGTGGAAGAGCTACAAAACAAACAATTCCTGGTTGCCCATTCCTGTTACCACAAATCATTCCTCAGGATGTAGTTAGAACAACTGTTATTGATGATATTGACTGCAACGAGCCCGACTATGATCCTTGTCCTGACTATGCTTTACTCAACGGGCAAACAATAAACGTAAAAAATGAAATAACCAATTATTATCAGGGAGATATTAATAGTGGAATAACACTTTGTAATCTACTAAACCCAAACTATAATTCGGATTATGATGAATATCTTATAGATCGTTGCTTGATTACATATTTTGATGATAAGGTTCCTGCCTTACAAGCACAGCCTCCAGCAGGACCAGGACCTCTTCCACCTTTAACATTTTTAAATACAACAGAAAGAGACAGCTTATATTTTAAATTACCAAGATGGGTAGACACTGCAACAGCTCTTAATATGCAAAGTAAATCTAGTGGAGCAATAGTATACACATCAAGCAGACAAATGGAAAATACTTATGGTAATCATCCCACAGAAATAATAACTTCTGTAGTAAATCTAACACCAACAAGTTCAGATAGAGTAGATTTTTATATTTATAATGAAATTACTATGCTTATGTTAACACCAGATCCTGCATTAGCAATTCAAGATTTACAAATGGCTGCTATATACACTGATTATTACAATGCAGGAAGAACAGCTGGAACATTTCCATATACATTTTCACATGTATTTATGGGAATGACATTATATGATTATATGCCATATTACCATGCAACTTTTAATACACAATATGCAGCAGGTTTAGCTTATATAATTTCTTCAAATACAAATACTACTAGAGATCTGGATTTATCTCATAATGTTTTAACTGGTATTTGGGATCAATTTCGAAGAAAATATGTGCCACTAGCTGCACCACTCCCTCAACAAACACCAATTAAATCTCCGTGGGATCCACCTGGTACATTTGCAATGTTAGCTAATATGGCAAATGTTCAAAGATATGCTCTACTTATTCGACCATCTCAAGGTTCTCCAGGTGAGCTATATGAGATAAGTGCAAATTTAAATTTAATGCGACACCTTTTAGTTACTCATTATGGTGTTAATGGGGGAACAACTCCAATAGTACCAACAACGCTACAATTCACTGAAGGTGCTATGCCGCTAGCTGCTACACTACCAGCTACACCTACAGCAGGAGATATATTCACAGTAAGCAGCGTAGCTGAATTTAATAACGCCATAACTGAAATTCAAAACAGAGCTGCAATGGCAAAAGCTCTTACTACCCCACCCACAACTCAGCTTTTTATATACTCACATACACATGGAGCAATCGGTAATGGAGAATCTCTTGTAGCTAATGCACCCGCAATTCAAGACATAATGATTAAAGAAGGTGGAGGAAGTTTGTTATTATTCCTAACAAGTCCGGTACCACCAGCTCCACCAGCCATATTAAGTGAAACTGATATTAAACACTTTCTTAAATGGCGCCTTCAAGCAGATATTCCTTCTGGACAAGTTTTTAATTATAATGATGGAACAATGATTGGAAATGTTATCGATAATGTCTTTGAGGTTATTGAAGCATGCATGTCAGGTGGTGCATCAATTTAGTTTTATATTAATCAATGCAAAATAATTTACTACTTACGACAACTCTATTTCATATCTTGGCAATGGTCTACTTAAAAGATTTTTTAATTCATAACTTGGAGTTTTATTTTTATATAAGATATTATAAACAGCATTTGCAATTGGCAATTTGATTTTATATTTATTGCCGAGTTTAACCATAGCTTTAACGGTTTCTACACCCTCTGCTGTTTGTCCTAATTCTTCTAGAATCGTTTTTAATTTTTTCCCTTTTGCTAGTTGATAACCTACTTTATAGTTCCGACTGTTTACACTGCAACAAGTTGCTATCAAATCCCCAAGACCAGCTGCACCCAATAAAGTAACTAATTCCCCACCTTCTTTTTTTGTTATTCTTGCAATTTCTATTAGTCCACGACTTATTAATGCTGACTTTGTACTAATACTAAATCCTAGCCCATCTGAAATCCCACTAGCAATAGCAATTACATTTTTTAAAGCACCAGCAATTTCAACTCCATCAATATCATTATTTAAATAAATTCTGAAAGTCTTTGATGATAGTAAATCTTGTAACATAATAGCTAGCTTGGATTCTTTTGTCGCAATAACAGATACTGTTGGTGCTTCCGAAAGCACATCTAGGGCTATATTTGGACCAGATAAAACAGCAACAGGATTCTTTGGAAAGATTTTTTTTAGTATAGTAGATGGTCTTAAATACTCATCATTAGTAATTCCTTTTGTTGCACTAAGTAAAACAACATTCTTATCCAGGTTTAAATTTTTAAGCTTTAATGCCAATGACTTAAAAGCATTTGTAGGTACCGCTAGTATAATGACTTTGCTTTTGCTTACATCATTTAAGTCTGTCGTAACAATGACATTATTGTTAAGCTTTAAGTTCTTTGGTCTTAGAAGTGATTTTGTTCTTTTTATATGATTATATTCATCCTTACTAAAAGTCCACAAAGTTACTTTGATTTTTTTATTGCTCAATAGCCACGCTATTGTCCCACCCCAGCTACCAGCCCCAACAACCGATACATTCTCACCAATACTTTTACTTTTCATATTTTTGTATTTTCATGTTTTTGTATTTTCATATTTTCACATTAGTTAGAATTAATTCACAGATTTTTACATTTACTATTTAAAGCAATTGTACCTTCTTCTTGTATTTATTGGTATTTTAGTAACTGAGTAAAAAAACAAAATTGCATGTTTACAGAATCTTGTAGAAATTTATCTAAAGTTTATTAGTATACTAATAGGATGGATAAAATGGATAAAACAGAGAAAACTATTAAAAGCGAATTCCCTGGAAAGCTTTTTACCGTAGAAGGAATTGACGGTTCTGGTAAAAGTACTCAATTGAAATTATTACATCAATGGTTATTAAACGAGGGTTACGGAGTCTTTTTAAGTGCTTGGAATTCATCTCCTTTAGTAAAAATCACTACCAAAAGAGGAAAGACCAGACAAATCTTAACACCTACAACATTTAGCTTAATTCATGCAACAGACTTTGCAGATAGAATTGAATGTGAAATTATTCCTCCGCTAAAAGCTGGCGCAATTGTTTTAGCTGATAGATATATTTACACAGCTTTTGCAAGAGATGTTGCAAGAGGAGTATCACCTCAATGGGTAAGAAAATTATATGAATTTGCTGTCCCACCTTCAATAGCTTTTTATTTTAAAGTTCCATTAAATGTTGCTTTAGAACGAATTCTAAGTAGTAGAGCACAAATCAAATACTATGAAGCAGGGATGGATATAGGACTTTCTTCTGATATAAAAGAAAGCTTTAAGCTATTTCAAGAAAAAATCTTAATTGAATATGACAAAATGATAGAAGAGTTTGGGTTAACTGTAATTGATGCAACATTATCTATTAATGATCAGCAAAAAATGGTCAGAGACATTGTTTTAAAGAAGATTAAAGAATTAAAGAAATTTCCCAAACAATACAACCATTTACACCATCTTGCCGTTGGAAGGAAATAGTTTCTATTTTTTATTTAAGCTTAATTGTGCGAATTGGTATTAAACAACATTAGGCTGCAAATGCTCATCTACTGCCTTTATACAACTTGAACAAATTTCCTTATGGGTAGAATGTTTTCCTATATCAGTAGA
Organism: Candidatus Melainabacteria bacterium; assembly: GCA_023250175.1. Lineage (GTDB taxonomy): Bacteria > Cyanobacteriota > Vampirovibrionia > 2-02-FULL-35-15 > 2-02-FULL-35-15 > JAHFBD01. The sequence continues at coordinate 5,888 of JAHFBD010000047.1, read as the reverse complement.
GTATTTCCAACACCTAATACACTTCATCCCATTAGCAGAAGTAACAATAACTGTACAACCCTCATCGTCTACTCTCGAATAATAATCAGAAGACAAATCAGCAGGAAGAATATTACATATTTCCACTTGTGAAACAATAAATAAAGCCTCAAGTTCTTTGGGGTTATGCTTATTTAAGTCAGATAGAACATTATAATTATCAGAACTATTTGGAAAACATATTAAAACTTTTGCTTCAAGCGATTTTCCTATTTTCTTTGCAGCCCTAGCTATCTCAAGAGTTTTATTAACAATGGTTCTAACTTTTAAGATTCCATCTCTAATATAATTTTCAGCAGGTCCAAATTCAGTCATAAATCTTAGATTTTGTTTAGGCCAATCAAGACAAAGGGCAGATTCAACATGTTTATTTAGATTTTCAGGCAAGTGAGTCCATATATCTTCTGCAAGATGTGGCAAAACAGGACATAATACCGGAATCAATGTATCCAATATCTCTCTTAGAACAAACTGCACTGCCTGTCTTTGCTCAAGAGTACCGGTATAAAGCCTGTCCTTTACTATGTCAAAGTAAAAACTTGATAAATCTACAGCACAAAAATTTTGTAGTTTTTGATAGTATCTATAAAAATCATAATTGTTAAAATAACTATCTATTTCTGGCTTAATTTCTTTTTCAATATACAACAAAATATATTTGTCAATTAACCATAATTTTTCTAATGGATAATTTTCTCGTATTGAATCATTAAAATCACATAAGTTACCCAAGATAAATCTTGCTGTATTTCTTATGTTTCTATATACTTCAGCCAGTTGCTTAAGCATGTTTTGACCGATTCTCATATCAGAGGAATAATCAACACTACTCACCCACAATCTTAAAATATCAGCTCCATACTCATTAATAACCTTTTCTGGCTCAACTACATTACCAATGGATTTTGACATTTTTCTGCCAGACTCATCTAAAACAAATCCATGAGTCAAAACCATTTTATATGGCGCTTTATCATTTATAGCAACGGAAGTAAGCAGTGATGATTGAAACCAGCCTCTATGTTGATCACTACCTTCCAAATAAATTTCACTTGGTGAACCTTTTTTATCTTTATCATGCAAGGAAGGAATTTGATCTACTACTGAATAGTGCGTAGAACCCGAATCAAACCATACATCCATTATGTCTGTTTCTTTTATGAATGACATTGAACCACAATCACACTTATAACCAGGTAACAGTAAAGAATCTTCATTTAATTCCCACCAAACATTAGAGCCCTTTTCTTCCATTATCTTTGCCACATTATCAACAATTTTTTTACTCAAGTGAACCTTTTTACATGAATTACAGTAGAACGCTGGTATTGGTACACCCCATACACGTTGACGACTTATACACCAATCACTCCTTGATTCAACCATTGAATATATTCTGTTCTTACCAGCATCTGGAATCCATTTAACTTTTTCAATTTCTGCCAGAGCCTTATCTTTAAAAGGTTTAATACTACAAAACCATTGTTCTGTTGCTCTAAAAATAATTGGTGTTTTTGAACGCCAACAATGTGGATAGCTATGCAAATAATCTTCCTGAAAAATTAAAGCACCACTATTTAATAAAAGCTCTGTAACTTTTTGATTACCAGTTTTATGTACCTGCAATCCAGTTAAATCTGGACCAGCTTCCTCTGTAAGCAACCCTTTAGAATCTACTGGTGACAAAACCCCTAATCCATATTTATGACTAATATGAAAATCTTCTAACCCATGTCCTGGTGCAGTATGCACACAACCAGTACCAGTTTCTAATGTCACATGCTCTCCTAAAATAATAGGGCTTTCTCTGTCATAAAGAGGGTGTTTACAAATAGTACCTTCAAGCTCTTTACCTTCTATAGTCTCTAATATTTCACAATCTTCAGAGATTTTCTTATTAAAGCTTTCCAACAAATCTTTTGCTAATAACAAATGCCCAAACTTGATTGATTTAACAACTACATATTCAAAAGATTCATTTAAACAAACAGCTAAATTCCCTGGAATTGTCCATGGTGTAGTAGTCCAAATGACCACTTTCAAATCATTACACTTTTGTAATTTACTTGCTTTTTCACTTAGTTTAGTTACCTTAAAAGACACATAAATACTTGGGGATTTATAGTTTTCAACATATTCAACCTCAGCTTCTGCCAATGCCGTCTGACAACTAGTACACCAATATACAGGCTTAAGTCCTCTATAAATATATCCTTTATCTACCATTTGTCCAAACAACTCTAATTGACGAGCTTCAAACCTTGGATGAATAGTCATATATGAATTGCCCCAGTCACCAAGAACGCCTAATCGTTTAAACTTTTCTTCTTGTGATTTTCTGTTTTGTAAAACAAACTCAATACATTTTTTACGCAATTCTAGCGGAGCAAGTTTTTTTTGTTCTTTTTGATCTTTTTGATCCTTGTGCTCTTTGTTTGCTTTTAATACAGCACTTTCAATAGGTAGCCCATGACAGTCAAAACCCGGTAAATAAGGAGAATAATAACCACTTAAAGTTTTATATTTAACAACAATATCTTTTAGAATCTTATTTAAAGCAGTTCCTATGTGAATATTTCCGGAGCTTAAGTATGGTGGACCATCATGCAGTAAAAATCTTTCTGCATTTGTTTTTTTTCGCTTCTCTAAAGCTTTTTCATATATTTTATTGTCTTCCCAAAATTGTTGTATAGAAGGCTCTCTACGAGGACCATCTCCTTTCATAGGAAAATCTGTCTGGGGTAAATGTAAGGTGTCTTTGTAATTAATTTCTTGTTTATCGTTCATTTGTATATTTTATGTTATCACCTTCTAATTTCTAGTAATCATGGTTCCAATACCATCATCAGTAAATACCTCAAGCAAGGTTGAATGTTTTAAACTGCCATCAATAATATGTACAGAATCTACTCCTTGTTTTAAAGCATCAATTGCTGCCCAAGTTTTTGGAATCATTCCACCAGATATTGTTTTAGATTTCATATATTGCATAGCTTGTTTAACCGATAGTCTGGAAATTAATGATTCTGTTTTTTTTGAGTTTTTTAATATCCCAAGTGTATCCGTCATAAGAACTAGCTTTGAGGCTTTAATCGAAGATGCTATTGCACTTGCTACATTATCAGCATTTATATTATAGTTTTGTCCTTTAGAATCTGCCCCGACAGAACTAATTACAGGAATAAATCCTTTTTCTAAAAGGGTTAACAACACTGAATTATCAATTGATTTAACTTGTCCTATATAACCAAATTTTTTCATTCCTGGTATTTGTTCGGCTGAAAACAGTTTGCCATCCTTGCCACAAAGCCCTATAGCCTTGGCACCGGATACATTTATTAGATTTACAAGCTCTTTTTGTACTTTATCAACAAGCACCATCTCCACAATTTCCATAGTAGCAGCATCAGTAACACGAAGCCCATCGATAAACTCAACTCGAAGATTTAATTTCTTACACATTGTATTTATTTCTGGTCCACCACCATGTACTAGTACAAGTTTAATTCCTACACAACTTAATAAAACAAAGTCTTTAATTGTTTGAAGCTTAAGCTTTGGATCTGTCATTGCAGAACCACCATATTTAATAACAAATACTTTCCCATGGAATTTTTGGATGTATGGAAGTGCCTGTGATAAAACTTGAACACGACTTTGAGCATTTTTATTATTTGATCTATCCATAATTAATATCTTCCTAACTTAATTAATGCATTTTTTGCAGCACTCTGACTTGCTTCTTTTTTTGTTTTTCCTACGCCCCTTGCAAATTCATTGTTATCCAAAAAGACAGCAACTTCAAATTCTTTGTCATGATCCGGACCTGACTCTAAAAATGTTTTATATATAGGCAGTCCCTTATTATTGCCTTGTAAATATTCCTGCAAAACAGCCTTAAAGTTATCTTTTTCTTTGTTTTTATCAGCAATCTCAATATATTCATACCAATGGTTTAATATATATTCCTTGGCTTTTTTCTCCCCACATTCATAATAAATAACAGCTATTAAGGCTTCAAGTGAGTCGGCAAGAATTGAAATAGGTAATTGTTTTTTTTCATTTTTTCCTACTAGTATATATTTATCAAGGTTTATTTTTTTTGCAATATTGCCTAAGATTTTCTCGCTGACAACAACTGCCCTTAATTTGCTTAATTCACCCTCAGAATAGTTAAGATACTTACTCAACAAATAATCACTCACATAAAGCTTTAAAACAGCATCTCCAAAAAACTCTAACCGCTCATTATCCGTAATGTTTTTATTTGAATTATCTTTTATAAACGAACTGTGAGTTAAAGCTGTATTTAACAAGGATAAATCTTTGATTTTCAATTTTTGAGAATTTGAAAAATTAATTAATTGGGTTTTTCTTGTGTTTGTCAACATAACTTCTCTTTTATTTAATATACTATTGTTACTACCTAGCTAGTGTAATATTTCTAAGTAAACAACTTATAAGGTAAGATTTTATCCCCAAAATTATGAAAACTCGGTAAAATCGTAATGTATTATAAATGACAGATTGAAAGCACTCTGGAAAGCCAGTTTTGAGAGCACAGCGAAAAAACCGGCGGTAGGTAGAAACATACTATTTAATAGTGAATATAAAAACAAATAAGAATTTAAATCAACCCTTAATACTAATAAGACCATCTTGCTATATCAAGTCAAGACAATGGTGGACAAAAACAACAAAGGAACTAAAAGAGTTAATTGAAACTGTTCTACCAAAGACCAAATATAAATGGGTCAAAGAACTAAGTTATAGCCTTGTTCTTACTAATAATAAAGAGATCCAGAAATTAAACAAACAATTTAGAAACATCAATAAACCAACCGATGTTTTATCCTTTTACCTAAAGAAGAAAGAACAAATTAATCAAAAATACTTAGGAGATATCATTATTTCAATAAAAAAAGCAAAAGAACAGTCTTTTAATAAAAATCAACCTTTAGAAGAAGAACTAAAAATGCTTTTAATTCATGGTTATTTACATTTAATAGGATATGACCATCAAGTTAAAAAAGAAGCTAAGATTATGTTTGCATTACAAGACAAAATCTTAAAGAGATTATAGAAAACGGTAAAATTAAGAAGTAAGAGAAATTAAAAATGAAAGATACAAATATTGTTGTCTATAATTCATTAACAAAGCAAAAAGAACAATTTATACCTTATAACAAACCTACTGTTAATATCTACACTTGTGGACCAACTGTTTATGACCATTCACACATAGGTCATGCAAGATCTGCAATAACATGGGATTTTATAGTCAGATTTTTAAGACATGCTGGCTTTTTAGTAAATTGGACAAGAAATATTACTGATATTGACGACAAGATTATAAAAAAAGCTACAGAACTTAATTTAAATCCAGACAAAGTAGCAAGGATCTATACTCACTCATTCCATGAGGACATGATTGCTCTTGGGGTTAACTGGCCTGATTTTGAACCAAGAGCAACTCAATATCTATCACAAATGATTGATTTTATAAATCATTTAGTGCAAAGCAAATCTGCATATGAAATTGATAGTGATGTTTATTTTTCAATAGCTTCATTTAAAACCTATGGAAAACTTAAAGGACAATCCATGGAGGAATTAGAAAAGGGATTTGGAAGAGTTGAGCCAAATCCAAAGAAAAAACACCCTTTAGATTTTGCACTCTGGAAAGGGGTTAAAAACCCTGACGAATATGGATTTCAAAGTCCCTGGGGAAAAGGAAGACCTGGATGGCATCTTGAATGCTCTGCAATGAACTATGCACTATATGAAACAAATTTGGATATCCATGGGGGGGGGGATGATTTAATTTTTCCACATCATGAAAATGAAAT
>JAHFBD010000227.1 GCA_023250175.1 Candidatus Melainabacteria bacterium | reverse complement strand
AAATATATATTTTTGACTTTTTAGAAATTTTCCTTGCAATTTGAGCTCTTATTGTTCCAATTTTCCCAGCACCAACTATTAAAATGTTGTAGGTTTTGTTCATTTTTTATATAGAACACTATATAATATTTCTTGAGTAATTGCAGTTAAGTTTGAGCTAAACACACATAAGGATTTGTGTGATTTATTCACCAAATCCGATCGAGGGAAAGGAATTGACAGACGGAAGTCACAAGCTTGTCTTGTGGCATATATAAAAATCTTATGAAAGTTTTAGTTACAGGCGGCGCAGGATTTATTGGTTCTCATACAGTAGATTTATTACTTCAAAAAGGGTATGAAGTAAGAGTTCTTGATTTATTACAGGAACGAGTACATCCTTATGGAAAACCTGAATATATAAGTAAAGAAGTTGAGTTTAATCAAGGTGATGTAAGTGATAGAGATGCCATGCTAAATGCACTGAATGGTGTAGAGGGCGTATTTCATTTAGCTGCTTATCAGGACTATATGAAAGATTTTAGTAATTTTATAAAAGCAAATACTTATAGTACAGCATTAATTTTTGAATTAATTGTAGAAAAAAAATTAAATATTAAAAAAATTGTTTTGGCTTCTTCGCAGTCTGTATACGGAGAAGGAAAATATACTTGCAAGGTACATGGTATTCAATATCCTGACTCAAGAAGTGTAGAACAGTTAGAAGAGGCGGACTGGGAAATACACTGTCCACAGGCTGGTTGTAAAGAATATTTAACATCAGTTTTAATTGATGAAGCTGTTACAAATCCTTTTACAGCATATGGAATTTCAAAGGAAGCTCTTGATAGGCTTGCTGTTAAACTAGGAAAAAGATACCAACTCCCTACAGCCTCTATGCGATATTCCATAGTTCAAGGACCACGGAACTCTTTTTTTAATGCTTATTCAGGAGTTTGTAGAATTTTTACGCTAAGGCTTATAAATAATAAGCCCCCAGCTATTTATGAAGATGGCAAGCAATTAAGAGATTATGTACATGTTTTAGATGTAGCACGTGCAAATGTTTTAGCTTTTGAAGATTCTCGTGCTGATTATGAGTCATTCAATGTCGGTGGTATAGAGGGTATAAATCTTTTAGATTATACGAAATTACTAACGAAAGCTGCTGGCAAAAATATTGAGCCAGTAGTTTCTGGATATTTTCGCTATGGAGACACCAGGCATACAGTCTCAAGCAGTGAGAAGTTGAAGAAACTTGGCTGGAAAAATGAACATACTTTAGAAAATATTTTTAAGGACTATTTAAAATGGGTTTATGAACAACCTGATTTAAAAGATAGATATGAAGAGATAGAAGCAATAATGAAAAAACAAAAAGTAATAAGACAAAGTAAAATACAGGCTTTATCATGAAAGCTATAATTCTTGCTGCAGGTATTGGATCTAGACTTGGTTTAAAAGATATACCAAAACCAATGTATGAGATTAATAGAAAACCTATTCTTGAACATAATCTTTTGCTTTTAAAACAACATGAAATAAAAGATATTTGTATAACTTTACACCATAGGGGTGAGGTTATACAAAGCTATTTTAATGATGGTTTAAAATGGGATGTGAAAATTAGTTATTCATATGAAAAGGATTTACTTGGTACAAGTGGAGCATTAAAGCAGCTTGAAGAGTTTATTGGTAAAGAGCCATTTTTTGTTGTTTATGGGGATAACTATACAAATATAAACCTCACTGAAATGTTGAAGATGCACATGAATACAAGACCAATTGCAACAATTGCAATGTTTGATCCAGAAGTAGCTATTAATTGTCAAATAGCAGGGGGTAAGATTTCTCTAGATGAAAGCAATAATTTACGTTCCTTTATAGAAGGTAATAACAGTAATTATAAAGGGTATGTAAATGCTGGGATTTATATTTTAGAACATAAAATTCTAAACTATATTCCAGGTGGAGTGTCGGATTTTGGAAAAAACATTTTCCCAAAATTGCTTCAAGAAGGTATACAAATGAAAGGTTACATAACAAATGACTATGTAATTGCAATTGATACTACCGAAGCTTTAGAAATTGCAAATCAGGTTGCTGGAAGTTTTGAAATAAAAAAATAAAAATGTGAGGTGAGAAATGATAATAACTAGAACACCATTTAGGATTACATTAGGAGGAGGAGGAACAGATCTTCCCTCGTATTATAGTGATTTTGGAGGGTTTGTATTTTCAGTAACACTTGATAAATACATGTACATAAATTTAAATACGCCTATTGTTGATGATTTAGTAAGGATTAAATACTCAAAATATGAAGAAGTATCTACTGCTGATGAAGTTCAGCATGAATTAGCACGTGAAGCACTAAAGCTTATGAGTATTAAAAACTCAATTGAAATCCAGTCTATGGCTGACATTCCCTCAGGTACTGGCTTAGGTTCTTCTGCTTGCTATTTAGTAGGACTTTTAAATGCACTTCACTGTTATAAAACCGCAAATGTTTCAAGACAAGATTTAGCAGAAGAAGCCTGCTTTATTGAAATGAATGTTTTAAAACACCCTGTTGGTAAGCAAGATCAGTACACTGCGGCATTTGGTGGGTTTACTCTTTTAAATATTGATAAGAGTGGATTAGTTAAAGTAGACAGACCAAATATTTCTGAGGATATTGTTGATGAATTAGAAAGCTCTTTACTTATATACTATACCCATACGACACGTTCTACAGCTGAGATCTTAAAAGAACAAAGCAAAGCTGCCCAGGATAAAAAATCAGAATCACATAAAATGGTGGTAGATAGTTTACATCAGATAAAAGAAATAGGATATAAGATTTTAGATGCTATAAGCAAAGGCAATCTAGATGAGTTTGGAAAGCTTATGGATGTACACTGGAGAACAAAGAAAAAACTTTCTGGTAAAATCTCAAACTCTGCAATCGATGATCTCTATGAGCTTGGTATTACAAATGGTGCTTTAGGTGGAAAAATCCTAGGTGCTGGCGGTGGTGGTTTTATGCTTTTTTATTGTCCTAAAGTGTATCAATCCGAATTAACACGTGCAATGGCTGGTGCAGGGATGCGCAGAATGCGATTTAAGTTTGACTTTGATGGCTCAAAAGTAATGATGAATATCTTTAATAGAAGGCAGTCATTACAAAGAGAATTACAATTAGCGACTACAAAGTAGCGTGAGAGAAGTTTTTATTTTGTCCACAACTTTTTCTTGAATATCCTGTGTTATTTCAGGATACATTGGTAGCGATAAGATTTCATTACAGATTTTCTCTGTTATTGGTAAAGAACCTTCTTTGTTATTTAAGTAACTAAGTGCTTTTTGAAGGTGAATTGGAATTGGATAATAAATTATTGTTTCAATTCCTTCTTCTCTCAGTTTTTCATATAACAAGTCTCTATTTTTAGTTCTAATTGTATATTGATGAAAAATATGATTAGCATTTGTTTTTGTTTGTGGCAAAGCAATTTCTTTAAAACCCTTCAAGAGATTGTCATAGTATTTAGCAGCGTTTTGTCTTTGATTGTTCCATTTATCTAGATATTTTAATTTCACTCTTAAAATAGCAGCTTGTATCTCATCAAGTCTGCTATTTAATCCAATGTGGTCATGAACATAACGCTTGGAAGAGCCATGAACTCGTAATTGTTTTAATTTGTTAGCAATCTCATCATTGTTTGTTACTATTGCACCGGCATCCC
>JAHFBD010000226.1 GCA_023250175.1 Candidatus Melainabacteria bacterium | reverse complement strand
TTAATTTCACAACCCCTTGCAAGTTCTTCGGTCTGTCCAATAAAACCAATCCCAGCCTCATTAATATACTGTTTTGAAACAGGTCCAGTTACTAAAGCTTTTATTTTCTTATCCTTAGCTAAATTTATTGCATCCTTTAAACACAAATATGAATGTAGTCCTGAAAACTTTGATGGGACCCTACAAATATCACTAAGAAAAATAGATCTTTTGTTTGAGAGTAAAGAGTAGGTATCTATATTAAATTCTTCTTTTTTTAGCTTTTTATTACCATAAAACAATATTTCTTTAAATCCTATAATCAATGGTTTTAATTTAAACTTCCAGGATTTTAAGGTTTGTAAAAGTATTTCAGGCCCAATTCCTGCAGGATCACCATATGTTAAACCTATAAAGACCTCTTTTTTCATAAAAGATTTTTGTTTTTATTCACTTGATTGAGGTAAGCATATACCTCCTGAGGTATAATTTATCATTCATACTAAACTAAAGTTCGGAGTAATAAAACCATGAAAATAGTAATTGAAGGAAAAAATATTCATTTAACACAAGCACTTAAAGATTATGTAACTGATAAATTACATAAATTAGGGGTCCATTATGAACATGTAATTAAAGGACATGATGTAAAAGTTAAACTTAGTGTATTAAAAAATCCACGAATTACAGAAAACAATATTACAGAAGTAACTATTTTCTTAGATGGAAAAATCATACGCTCAGAACAAGCCAGTGAAGATATGTATGCAAGTATTGATTTAGTAGCAAATAAACTAGACAGACAAATACAAAAATACAAAGATAAACATTATAGAAGCTTACAACACAAAGAAAAAGGACCTCTTAATATTCCAAATATAGAAGAATCTTTACCACATACAAATGGCTCAGAGCTTAATAAACAAGAAGGAAAAATTATAAAGTCTAAAAGATTCAAGCTTCATCCAATGACCCCAGAAGATGCTACATTACATTTAGATCTTATAGAACATAATTTTTATGTTTTTATTAATTCTGGGACAAGCCAAGTTAACACTATTTACTTGAGAAAAGATGGAAACTATGGGCTTATTGAGCCTGTAGTCTAACTTTTATCTTTATCCTTAAACAAGAAATGATTTTATTAAATCAAGCCTAGTACAAACTTGTTGTTTGGTTTCATTTTTACTTTTAGAATTATCTATAACATAATCAGCCAGTTTAGCTTTTTTGCTTTGAGGCATCTGTGCTTTAATTCTAGATTTTATTTCAGAGACTGAAAAGCCTTTTTGCTTTAACCTATTTACTTGCTCCTTACGAGAACAGATTACACACCAGGTTTCATGATAATTAGCATCCAAATCACACTCAAACAATAAAGGAACGAGCTCAGCAACAATATCAGATTTTTTATGCAAAGCTCTAAAATTTTCTAATTGCTTATAAACCCCAGGATGAATAATTGATTCAAGCTTATTCCTTTTTGACTGACTAGCAAAAACAACTTTTCCTAGATATTGTTTATTTATAAAATATCTTTCGGGCTGAGTACTTATAGCCTTTTTTCCAAATTCTTTTACAATATGCCTCGTCACACTATTTTTTGTTTTTAGTAAATCATTAACAATATCATCAGTATCAATAACCGGAACACCTTGAGATCTTAAAACATTACCAATAAAACTCTTTCCTACACCAAAATTTCCTGTAACGCCTAAAACATATGGTTTTCGTTGTAATCTAATAATTTTATTGGTTTTCATATACATTTATTCTCGCATTAAGAATCACTGACGATTTCTCTCTATTAAATTCAATAGAGCTTGGATTTTATTTTGCAAGTTGTTTTTCCCTAGAATAGAGCTGTAACCAGTTATACTTACTTTGCTTTTATTGTCATCAAGACTCATGACTCTCATAATAATTTTATTTCTAGATTTGTCTACTACTATTATTTCACCATGTAAAGTATCAAAAGATTTTAATGATAGATTTAAAATCTTTGTAGAATCTAACAATAAAGAAAATAATTTAGTAGAAGATAATTTAGTACTTCGTTCAATAAAAGCATCATACTTTTTATTCTGTTTATATAACTCTTCAAAAGGAACTGAGTTAGAGTTACCATTTGCCTCTGTTTGAACAGGAGGCAAGCCCTTAATACGTACACCCACTGCAGACATATTGTCACAAGACTTTATTTTTTTATCAGAGACATCCATTAATGATTTCTGCAACTCTTCCAGAGTCGGTCGTGGAGGAATTTCCGGGAGCTTTAATTCTTCACCATTTACATATAAAACATTATTGAAAAACATTAAATAAAGTACACTAAGAAACAAGTATTCTTTTTGTTTTATCTTAGAATCATTCTTAAACAAATGCATAAAGTTAGAAATCTAAAAGGCTACAGTTTACTAGAGACCATGGCCGTTATTGCAGTACTTGGAATAGTTACAGGACTATTATATGCTTATTCTGACCAGGGATGGAAACTATTTAACCAAAGTTACTCAAGAGGATTATCACAAGTAAAGGCTAAGTTAGCAATAAAAGTACTTTCAGATGAACTCAGAGAAGCAAATAAAAACCGCCTGGCTGTCAGTAAGGGAAGCTCATTTGGTGTACCATTGCCCGATGATACGATAGAAAGAACTCCTTATATTTACTTTACAAAACCTATATCAAACAAAACGACTGGAGATATAACTGGCTACAACTACATCTTATATTACTTTGCAAAACCAAAATCCAAAGATAATGAGATTGAAAATAAAAATCAAAGACGTAAAAGAGCACCAGAAAAAGAACAATACGTAATCTTAAAATATATAAAGTTTTTAAATCAAAGCAAAATTTATACAGAAGATTCAACAAAGACCTGGCCATTTCTACCTCCTATCTTAGAACTAAGAAAATCAAGATTACCTGAGGATGAAGAATACATCAAATCTTTAAATCAAACAAATTCAGATCAAAGCTCCCAATCCTCTGATACTAGTCAAGGAATTACAAAAACAGATCAGCCCAGCACTAACTCAAATGAAGTATTTTTAGATCATTTTGCTATCTTAAAGAAAGAATCAAGGACTTTACCAGTAAGCGGGAATTTCCTTGCAAGCTCACTTACCGAACCATTTACAACTGATGAGGTAAGCATTTTTTTTGGTCAGGATTATAAATCCGATAAACCTGTTAAAATAAAAGTTTCAATTGATGAGCCTATTTTACTTTTTGGATCGATGGGAGCCAAAACAGAATTTGAGGTTAAAATAACACCTCGCAATTAACTTACTATCTCTGACCTATTAGTTTATGCACCTGTGGAACAGCTCTAACATAGGGATAAATTTTTAATAATTCTGCCTGAATCTTTAATAATACCTTCTCACTTGGAGGAAATATATTATTTATTTCTGTTACAGGTTGTAAAAATACTTCTATTTTTTTATTTTGATTATTAATTGCTTTTATTAACTCAACTGATTTAATTATCTCTTCAAGTAAAGTATTTTTTGTAATCACTATTTTTACCCAAACACTTTTCTTAGCATTTAAAGAAATTCTTAAAAACTCTAAATGTTTATCCCATAGATCACCTGTTTCAGAAGAAGAAGGTAACTTAAAATCCATTGAAACATAATCAATATATTCAATCACTTTCTTAAGCTCATCAGGTCTATGCCCCCCTGATTCTAAATATATTTCTATTTCAAGCTCATCTTTTAGTTGGGGAA